>JALYOO010000193.1 GCA_030856845.1 Gemmatimonadota bacterium | reverse complement strand
GTGTATCGGCGGGTGTATCGGCGGGTGTATCAGCGCGAATCAGCTTCGTCCAGATTGTCGGCACCCCGTTGCGCAAAACCAATCGGGAGCTCGATAAAGCCACTTTCCTCGACGCTTTCGGAAGAGGCCGCGAAGCGATGTCATGAAAGAATTTCGTGTCGAGAGGGACGCGTCACATAGGGATCGCCCGACAATTTGGACGAATTCTCGACTCGGGGCGACGAGCCTGCCTCAACCCGTGCCGCCACGCGTGGTTGGCGCGTGGCATGCAGTTGATCTGGCCAACAAGGAGGTATGATGCAGAGCACGATCGACCCGGTTTGCGGCATGTCAATCGATCCGGACACAGCCGCCGCGAAGAGCACCTATCAGGGAACGGATTACTACTTCTGCTCGACCGAGTGCAAGCAGACGTTCGACGAAAATTCTCAGCAGTACCACAACCAGACCTCTGATGCGGGCTCGGTTGGACGTGGGGATGATCCGCCATTTACGAAGACGGGACCTATCGTCTCTCCGAAGTTTGGCGCGGCGGGGAGCGGTGGTGCGGAGTACGAGCCGCTCCCCGACGACGCGCGGGATTAGCGGAGCATTCAGCTTATCGGCGAGAGGTGATCCACGTGCGCGGCACACGTAGGGCCACGACGTCGGGGGCGTTTTAACAAACTTTGCTTGGGCTCGGCGCTGGTGACGATATCCTGTGAGCGAAGGCCACGCTTGGGGAATGCTGAAATTGCGCTCCGGCAAGAAGTTCGGCTGGGCTTTGTCGCGCTGTTCATTGTGACCGCTCTGGCCATCACTGCAGTTCTCGTGGAGATAGCGCTTCCCCAGTCAGCGCCTTCGATACCCCGGCCCTCTCAATCCACGGCCAGGTAGTGCGGCTGTCACCTTGCCATCGTCGACGACAGCCACCCCATTGACGAAGACGTAGCTGACACCGGTCGACAGCTGCTGCGGCTGCTCGTATGTCGACCGGTCGATGATAGTTTGCGGATCGAACACCGTGATGTCTGCGTACAGTCCCGGCCGCAGCAGTCCTCGCTCCGTCAGTCCGACGCGCTGCGCGGCGAGTGAAGTCATCTTCCGGATCGCGAACTCCAAGGTGATCACGGAATCCTGTCTGACATAACGCCCCAGAATCCTCGGAAATGTCCCGAATCCGCGCGGATGTCCACGCTCCCCGAATTGTCCCAGCGAATCGGGACTGACCGCGCCCGCGTCCTGCCCCACCGACACCCACGGGCGCTGCATCGCCAGACGCAGCGCATCCTCGTTGAACGAGAAATAGATGGCGCTGGTTCTTCCAGCATCCGCCACGAGCAGATCGAACGCCGCATCATAAGCGTCACGCCCTCCGCCCATCATCGATGCCACCTCGGGGAGTCGCTTGCCCTGGTATCGCTTCAGAGAATCGTTCCCCACCGCGTTCACCATCGTGTTGTTCGCCGTGCGAATGCCGGCCGCAGAGTCTGCCCCCAGCTCGCTTTTCAGTCGAGCACGAACTGCAGGGTCGCGCAGACGGACTACCATCGAATCACGGCCACCCTCCTGAACCCACGTGTTCAGCATGGCGGAGAGGCCGGTGCCGCTGGCGATGTAGGGATACTGATCCGCCGTCACGTCGATCCCCGCGGCGCGCGCCGAATCTATGATCGCGAGCGCCTGCCGCATCTGATCCGCCGAACGCGATTTGATGTGGCGGATCTGGGCCCAGGTGCCAGCTTCGGCGGCGATGCGGATCGTCTCCCGAACGGCATCGAGAAGACCCGCACCCTCGCTCCGCATATGCGTTGCATACCCACCGCGATAGGGAACCGCGAACTTCGTCAGTGCGATGAGCTCCTCGGTGGTGAAATACGTGCTCGGCAGATAGATGAGCCCGGTGCCCACGCCCATCGCGCCGTCTCGCATCGCGGAGTCGATGAGCACTCCCATCTGGGCCATCTCCTGCGCCGTCGGAGCCCGGCTGGCCATGCCCATCACCGCCCCGCGCACGGAGCTCGTACCGACGTAGGTGCCGAGGTTGATGGCAGTGCCGCGTCGCTCGAGCTCGCGGAAATATCCGTCGAGAGAGGTCCAGGGCTGGTTCGGGTTTGGCGCGGCGCCCAGATAAAGATTCGGCCAGGCGGAATGGACCTCGCCCGTGATTTCGCTCGTTATCCCCTGTGTGATCTTCGAAACGGCGTGCGGCCCGCGCAGAATCGACGACTCGGAATGCCCGAGCATGTCGATGAAGCCCGGGGCGACCACCTGTGCGTGGGCGTCGATGACGCGTTTCGCGGTGAGCGACGGAAGTGACGGACCGACATACGCTATCCGGTCACCGACAGTCGCGACGCTCCCGCGATACCACGGGTTGCCGGTACCGTCTACAATGCGTGCGTTGGTGATGAGTATGTCGTAATTGCCTCCCGCTGGAAGCTGCTTACCACGCACCGCCGGTGCGCACGCTGTAAGCGCGGCGGCGAGCAAAGCCACGCACGCGGGGGCGATGTGCTTCATGTCAGCGACTCTCCCGAGGGCGCGCCGCGCCTCACTTCAGCGATTGGGTGGCGCGGTCTATCTCCGCGGATACGCCTTCGAGCACTCGTGACACGATCACTATCTGTTCAGCGGCCTCCTTCCAGTCGCGCTGCTCGATCGCCTCGCGCACCGCTGGCAGAGTCTTGACGCCGTAGCCGGTATAGAACCCCGGCGCATAGATCTGGTGCTTGAACCAGCTTCGACGCGGCAGGCCTTGCGGTCGTGTCATCGCGCGCTCTGTCCGAATGAGTGTCGCGTCGAGAACACGAGCCTTGTTGCCGGTGGGCATGCGGCCCGCGGTCATCGCGGCGGTGTACGTGGAGTCATACGCGCGACCACTGTTCTCGAGACGGGCGAGCGCATTCTGGAGTGGAGCGAAGTTCAGAAAAGGAACCGGCTCGCGCCCTTTCGGCGCCACGTACCGCTCCTTCGGGTCTGACGCAAGCTCGTAGACGCGGTCCTGTATCCGCGCATTGCGCGATGCGGTTTCCTCGCGCATGTCGTCCGACAGCTTCGTCACTTCCTTCAGGTAGCGGCCCACGGTTTCGGTGAACGGATTGAAGGAGAAGGGAAGGACGTCGGCGTTGGCCAGCCGCAGCACAACTCGTCCGCCGGTTTGCGCGAGCGCAATCCCGTAGTCGAAGCCCGGGTCACCGAACCTGCTGTAGTGATCGAACGAGTCGTAGATAGAGTGGTACGAGCCACCCCCGTCTTCGCCGCCGAAGCCGATGTTCAGGGAGGCGATGCCGAGGTGCTGTAGAAAGGGCGTATAGTCGGACCCTGAACCGAGGGCGCTGATGCGCAGGTCGCGGCGCGACTTTGCCTCGCGCTCGGCTTCACCGCTGGTGTTGGCGCGCGTGCCGGCGCGCGCACGCTCGAGAACAGAGATCTTCTTCTGCGGGTCGGTGACATCCCGTGCCACCTCATTGATGAATCGCTCGAGCGTGTGAGAGCCGGCCATGAAGAGAAAGCCGCGGCCGTTGCTGTCAGAGTTGACATAGACGGCTCCGTTGCGGCGCAGCACGTCGGCGTGCGCTTCGGCCCATTCGGTCGATCCAAGCAGCCCGGGCTCTTCGGCGTCCCACGCAGCGAAGACGATCGTGCGCTTCGGACGCCATCCTGTTTTCGCAAGCTCGCCGATGGCGCGCGCTTCTTCCATGACGGACACCATTCCGCTGATCGGGTCATCCGCGCCGTTCACCCACGCATCGTGATGATTCCCGCGAATTATCCATTCATCAGGCCGCTCGCTGCCGCGCAGGGTTGCAAGAACGTCATAGGCGGGGACGAGTGCCCAGTAAAACGCGAGCTTGAGGTGAACTCTCGCTGGCCCCGGGCCGATGTGATACGTGATGGGAAGACTGCCGCGCCATGAAGCCGGAGCAACCGGGCCGCCGATGGCGCGCAGCAGCGGGAGTGCGTCGCCATACGATATCGGCAGCACCGGGATTTTCATCAGAGTCGGCGCATCCTTCCGGGCCAGCCGGCGCGCGTTCTTCGTCGCTCCGACGCCGGGCGTCAGCGGATCGCCGGGATAGGTCGGCATATCCGCGACCGATCCGCGTTGTGCGCCCATTTCGTTGCGCCACGCTCCGACCGGGTAGACGTCTCCCTGGAAATACCCGTCGTCGCGCGGGTCGGAGTAGATGATGCACCCGATCGCTCCATGCTCCGCCGCGACCTTTGGCTTGATTCCGCGCCATGATCCGCCATAGCGCGCGATCACGATCTTGCCCCGCACGTCGATACCGCGCTCTTCGAGATCCTCATAGTCGCGTGGAATACCGTAGTTCACGTACACCAGCTCGGCGGTGACATCCCCGTCGCCTGAGTAGGCGTTGTAGATCGGCAGCTGCTCGGTGCTTTGACCCGACGTCGCGTCCTCTGACAGCACCGGCTCGGCGAGTTTCGCGGTGTATCGCCCGGGGGAGACCAGCTCGAGAACGCGAGTAGTCGGCGTCGGGAACAACACGTCGAATCGCTCGATTTTCGTGTCGTAACCCCACGCTCGGAATTGAGCGGCAATGAACTCTGCGTTCTGCTTGCCATAGGCCGACCCGACATGATGCGGGCGAGCGCTGAGCTGCTTCATCCAGTTCCGAAGATTGTCTTTTCTCAGCAGCGCGTCGAAGCGTTGCTCGAGTGCGCGCTGAGTCGTGCTGGATTGCATGGAGAAGCCGAGCAGCGGTGGATCTGCCGCTGGTGAGCTCGCGAGAAGCAAGGAGCTGAGTATGAATCCGGCGGGGATCAGGTAGTGTCTGCGCTTCAATTGAGACTCCATGTGAGGTCTAACCGGCTTCGATCGCAGTGACCGTGTAGAGGGAGCCAATCCAAGTTACCAGAACTTTCCTGGGCGGGCATTGGTCCGAGTCGCGAATTCCGGGTAACTGCGGCGGATTTTCGGTGACGCGAAAGCGGACCGGAGCGATCAGCTGTCGGAGTGACCGAGGCGCTCAGGAAATCTTTCGGGTCTTTCTGCGGAGAAAGTCCATCAGGATGAATTGTCCGAGCGTCATCGTGTTGGTGAAGTACGCTTTGCCGCGGCTTATCTCCGACACTTTCTTCACGAATTCCACGAGAGCCCGATCGCGGGCCAGCATGAAGGTGTTGATCATGATCCCGGCCCGCCGGCAATTGGCGACTTCTTTCAGCGTTTCGCTCACGACCGCGAGGTCGAGCCCCATCGAGTTCTTGTAGATGAGACCATTGGGCATCGTCAGCGCGCTCGGCTTCCCATCGGTGATCATCACGATCTGGCGCATATCCTTCTTTTGCGCGGTGAGGATTCGTCGCGCCAGCTTGAGCCCTTCGGCGGTGTTGGTGTGATACGGTCCGACCTGCGCCTGTGGCAGCGTCGCGAGTGGAATCTCTTCGGCGGAGTCGTGAAAGAGCACGATGCGAAGTGAGTCGCCGGGAAATTGGGTGCGGATGAGATGGGTCAGTGCGAGCGCAACTTTTTTCGCGGGTGTGAAGCGATCCTCCCCGTACAGGATCATCGAGTGCGAGGTATCGAGCATCAATACTGTGGCGCACGAAGAACGGTACTCGGACTGCCTCACCATCAGGTCGCCGTAATCGAGGTCGAGCGGGACTTCGAGTGAACCGGTCCGCGCCAGCGAATTCAAGAGAGTCGCGTTGACGTCGAGATTCAGCACGTCGCCAAACTCGTACGGCTTGCTCCATCCGTCCGCTTCGATTCCGGTCGCGAGATAGGGAGTGTCGTGGCTGCCGAAGCTCGATTTTCCCAGCGAGCTCAGGATAGAACGCAGGGACTTGTAGCCGAGGAAGTCGATCGACTTGTCGGTGAGATTGAACTGCACGCTCTTCGACGCTGCGTGAGCCAGTCCTCCCCGGCCCGTCACCGATTGATGTCCGGCCGGCACCTGCGGCGGTGCTTCGAGGTTGAGGTATCCTTCGGCCGAGAGGCGCTGCACCAGGTCGTCGAGAAGCTTCGCCAGTTTCTCTTCGGCCTCCTCCCCCCCTTCGCCTCGCAGAGCCTCGAGCAGCTCGGGAGTGAACTGACCGCTTTCGATCAGCGCGTCGAGGATTGCCTGCCTCAGTGCTTCCAGAGAGCGGTCCGGCTCTTCGTTGAAATCGCCCCATGGATCGAACTGCTGCCCACCGGCGAACCCCGATTGCAGCAGAAAATCGGCGAGCTTGCTGAGCAACGCCTGAAGGTCCACCGCGTCGGCCATCTCCGGGCTGAAGCGGGAGTAGGTATGCGCGCGCATGCCGAAAGCTACAACCCGTTCCCGCGTTGTGTATAATGCTGCGGAATGCCCGCCGACTCCCGATCGCTGAATCCGTTTCGCGTGCTTCACGCGCACCGGAACTTTCGGCTCTTCTGGATCGGGCAGACGGTATCACTCGTCGGCGCGTGGATGCAGCAGGTAGCGCAGGGTTGGCTCGCCCTCCAGCTATCCAACAGTGCGTTCATCGTCGGGCTCGTAACCGCGGCGGGGACGCTCCCGATCCTTTTCTTCACGCTTTACGCCGGCGTGATCGTTGACCGGCACGACAAGCTTCGTCTCGTGAAGGTGGCGCAGGTGCTGTTGTCGCTCGAGTCGGCGATCCTGTGGTGGCTCGTCTGGACGGGCCGGATAACTATTCCGTTGCTTGTCACACTAGCCCTGATCAACGGACTCGTCGGGGCGGTCGAGATCCCGGCGAGGCAGGCGCTGCTCGTCGACCTGGTCGGGCGGGACGACGTCGTGGACGCGATAGCCCTCAACTCCGGCGGATTCAATCTCGCCCGCATCATCGGCCCATCGATCGCCGCGATAGTGATCGCGAGCGCGGGGCTTGCCTGGTGCTTCGGCATCAACGCGCTGAGCTATTTCGCCGTTGTGGGGTGTCTGATGGCGGTGCGGCTGCCGCCGTTTGTGAGGCGGCCCACACCAATGGCCGCGATGGCCGGTTTCCGCGAAGGCATCGACTACATGCGCTCACGACGCGAGGTGACGGGATTGATGGGAATCATCGCGGTGAACTCGATCTTCGGCTTTCAGTATCTGACGCTGATGCCGGTGATCGCGCGCGATGTACTACGAACTGGTGCGAGCGGCTACGGCGTGCTGGTGTCGTTCGTTGGCGTTGGTGCGATCTTCGGAGCTCTCACACTGGCGGCGCTGGGCGCCCGCGTGCGAAGGGGCAGACTGTTCGTCGCGTCGGCGCTGTCATTCCCGTCGTTACTGCTGCTTTTCTCCGTCGTGAACGTGCCCGAGGTCGCGGCGGGGGTACTGCTTTTCCTCGGGCTGACGATGATGTTGAATGGAGCGCTGGCCAACGGGATTCTCCAGTCAGTTTTACCGGATGAGCTGAGGGGACGAGTGATGGCTGCGTACGTCTTCGTCTACATCGGCTTCACGCCGATCGGGGCACTGCTGGCGGGTGCGATGGCCAGGTTCACGAATGTGCAATGGACGATCGCCGGGGGTGCGGTGATAATGCTCGCGTACGCGCTCTGGGCGTTCTGGAAATTTCCCGAACTTCGACACGCGTAGAGCAAGGCGCTCAACGCGCAACGTCCCGCCGCATGATCGCACCAAACCGGTTATATTTAGGCATACGAACTAGCGC
>JALYOO010000179.1 GCA_030856845.1 Gemmatimonadota bacterium | reverse complement strand
CCGCTATAGGGTGCAGGCCGATGTTCGCACGGGGGCATTGCCATCGCATCTGCCGCCGGCGGACCTTCGTGCCGCGCCGGCGATATTGTCGCCGTCATGCCACCTGCGACTGATCGGCTTCATGCGGAGCCGCATATCCCTCGACCGATTCGTAGCCACCCTGGTAGTCCGCGGTGCTCGGGCGGCGAATGTTCGACTGTAAAACCACACGGTCACGCCGCGAGCCGCGGAAATCCTCGAGCGAATGCCAGCCATCCGACTCATGCTTGTCGAGAAATGCCTGGTATTGCTCGTTCAACCGCTTGATCACGTTCGGTCCGACGGCGTGATCGAGCATCGCGGCGGTGCACACCTGAATGGTCCCGCAGCCGAGCATGAAGTAGGTGAGCGCCTGCGACATGTCGGAAATGCCGCCGATGCCGGAGAAGCTCTTGTCGGGAAAAGCCTGAGTGAGCTGGGCCATCTTCGCCAGCGCCATCGGAAGGATCGCGGGCCCGCCGAGGCCGCCACTGGAAACGAAACCGTCGACGTTGATCTCGAAGTCCAGAGTCTCCGGGTCGATCAGCGGCAGTGAAGGGAACGTGTTCGATGAAACGATGGCGTCCGCGCCGCCGACGAAGCACGCTCCTGCCTCCTCCACGATGTTCGCCGTGGCGGGTGTGAGCTTGCACCACACAGGAATCTTCGAGACTTCCTTCACCGCTTCGGTAACAGTGGAGCTGAGAACCTTGTCCTTGCCGATGTTGGAGCCCATGTCCTTTCTGTCCATGTGAGGACAAGAGAAGTTGAGCTCGAGTCCGTCGGCGCCGGCGTTCTGGCATGCCTCGGCGAGCTGCTGCCAGTGGCCGAGCTCCTTGTCGTTGCCGGAGCCCGCCATGATCGACGCGATCAGCACTTTCGACGGGTGCGCATCCTTGATCCGCCGGATACGCGGCTCCCACCAGTCGATCGGCTTGTCGGAGATCAGCTCCCAGTTCCACGACGAGTGCAATGCCGCGTTGTCGCGCTTCTTCATCGACACATGCGCGGTGTCGGTCGAGGTGCGCATGAACTTCGCTTTCGCCCCGTAGACGTTGACCACCGGATGCAGTCCGATCGTCTTCGTCACGACACCGCCCCATCCGGCGTCGAACGCGCGCATGATGTTGCTCTCCGATTCGGTCGGAGGTGCCGATGAGAGCATGAACGGATTCTCGAAGCGAATCCCGGTGAATTCGACTGAGCAGTCTCTTGCCATTGCTATCTCCGGTTACGCGGCGCGCCCTTGATGCGCGCCGTCAGGACATCCAGTTGACGCCGTGCTCGCGGTTCCACTTGGTGGTCATCTTCTTGGAGCGAGTCCAGAACTCGATCGATCCCCGCCCGGTGATGTCCCCGACGCCGAACCGCGATTCGTTCCACCCGCCGAAGGAGAAGGGCTCGCGCGGCACCGGCACACCAACATTCACTCCCACCATTCCCGCACTCGCACGCTCCATCACGTAACGCGCCGTCGCGCCACTCTCGGTGAAAACCGATGCCGCGTTGCCGTAGGGCGATCCGTTCTCGACGGCGAGCGCCTGGTCGAGGTCCTTCGTGCGGATGATTACGAGCACTGGCCCGAAGACCTCATCCTGCGCAATGCGCATGTCTGGCGCGACGTGGTCGATGATCGTCGGGCCGACGTAGTAGCCGCCTTCTCTGCCCGGAATCACAGTGTTGCGCCCGTCTACCAGCACAATCGCCCCGCCCTCTTCCGCCTCCGTTATGTAGCGTTCGATTCTCTCTCGCGCTTCAGCTGAAATCACCGGGCCAAGATTCTTCCCCGGAACGACGGATTGCGCATGCTCGACCATGCGGCGGATGATGTGGTCGGTCTCCGATACAGCAACCATCACTGACGCAGCCATGCACCGCTGTCCGGCGCATCCCGACATCGACGCAACGACGTTGGACGATGTCATCTCCAGATCAGCGTCGGGCATCACGATCAGGTGATTTTTCGCGCCGCCAAGTGCGAGAACGCGCTTCAGGTTCGCCGAGCCGCGGCGATAGACCAGCTTCGCGATCTTTGTCGATCCGACAAAGCTGATGGCTTCGATGCCGGAATGGTCGCAGATCGCCTCGACGACGTCCTTTCCGCCATGCACTACCTGAAGCACGCCGTCAGGCAATCCCGCCTCGGCCAGCAGCTCCGCTATCCGGTTAGCGCTGAGCGGTACCAGCTCGGATGGCTTGAGGATGAGACAGTTGCCCAGGGCGATCGCATTCGGGATGGTCCAGTTGGGGACCATGTTGGGGAAGTTGAAAGGAGTGATCGAAGCGACGACGCCGAGCGGGAAGCGCTCGATCCTGCATTCGACTCCGCGGCTCACTTCCAGTACCTCTCCGGCGGTGATCTGAGGTAGCGAGCACGCAAACTCAGTCAGCTCCATCGCCTTGAGAATCTCCGCCCGCGCCTCGCCGTGCACCTTGCCGTTCTCTTCGGTGACGAGCGCAGTCAGATCCTCGATGTCACGCTCCAGCAGGGTGCGGTAGCGGTAAAAGACCTGCACTCGCTCCTTGATGGGCAGCGCCGACCAGGCGGGAAAGGCTTCCTGCGCCACGGTGACCGCCCGGTCAACGTCGGCGCGGGATGACATCGGGACGCGAGAAATCACCGAGCCATCGCTCGGGTTGTGCACGTCGAGATATCTGTGTTCGCCCGCAACGAAGCCGCCGGCGAGGTAGTTCCTTACTTCGGGGTATTTCATGTGTCCCGCAGGGGGTGCGACTGATTTCAAACTGCTACGGAAACCAGTGCGCGGCAAGGGAAAAACAACCTGCACCGCGCTCGGTTATTGGTCATCGGCAACGCCGATGATCTCCATTACTCCCGGCGTTATCATCCGCCCGTTCGGGTCATCGGCTGTTCGCCTGATCGCTTCGCTGATGCCGGCCGCGCGCTCAGCAGTGATGTAACCAAGGTCGGCGAGCCGGGCAACGCCCACCTCCACGAACGTCGCGGGCCACTGCCACATGAAATCATTCGCTCGGATCACATCCAGCATCGGACGCACTTCGGTGATCCTGAAACCCTCGGCGGGCAGCCATGAGATCAGGTCGAGCCCGATGTCCGGTTCTCCGCCGGTTGTACGCCAGCTCGTCTTCACCGTCTCCACGAACTCCTCGAAGCTCTCGTCGCGAGGTATGAGACGCCACGTGGCATAGTCGAAGTACTCGTGAATGACGATCGACCCACCCGGACGAAGCGAGCCGCGCACTTTCCGGAGAAGCTCGCGCGGGTGAGTGACGAAAGCGAAGACCCACCGGAGCCACGCCCCGTCGGCCGACAGCGCGGGCAGGGCATCGCCGTCGAGATCGACTTCCAACAGGTCGACTTTTCGATCCGGATCCGTGGAAAGGTGAGCGGAGAGGTGATCCAGAAACCGACGCGAGCGATCCATCGCGGTGATTCGCCCTGAATAGCCGACGATGTCGGAGAGATCGAGCGTGGCGAACCCCGGCCCGCAGCCAATGTCGACAAGGTGTTGTCCCGCTGTAAACCCGGCGCGGCGCCAGGCGTCCGTAGCACGCGGTCTCCACACGGCGTGCTGCAGTGCGAGGCGGCGGATCTCGATATCCCCGGTTCCAAGAACGTAATCCCCACCCTCGAAGCGACGTGGCATGATGGCTTACAACTTACGTGAGGCCCCAGGCCACATCCACCGAAAACCGAACATCGTATTCCCTGGCGGCGAGCAGCCGATGGCACAGGCAACGTGGCTTGTCTATCTTCCGGCATGAAGGCTTTCAGCCGAAGAGCAGTGCGATCCGAAGCAGCTGTCGCGGAGACGATCGGGGAGATCCTCGTGCAGCTCGGCCCGGCGCTCCGCATCGGCCACTGCAGTCTCGATGTTGCCGAGTTTGTTGCAGCGACGGGGCTCGTCACCGTCCGGATTCAGGGTGAATGCCCGGACTGTGACGTTTCGCCCGCCACGTTTCTTACCGCGATCGAAGCTCATCTGAAACTTCGCGTTCCAGAGGTGCGGGAAGTCAGGCTCGTAAGTTGATCGCTCGGTATTAACGGAATGTCCAACGATCTTCAGAGCCGGATCGACAGCGCTCTCGCGAGCGTTCGAAACAATCGCCTCGGCCTCAATGTGCTCGAAGCGGGAATGGTGCAGCATGTCGCCACTACTGTAGAAGGAAAGGTGCGGTTCAGCATTCTCCTCGCGGCAGCGGATGACGCGACGCTGGTTCGAGACGCGCGCCAGGCGGTAGAGCAGGTTGACGGGGTCACCGAAGTCCGCGTGGATGTTCGCGACGCTGCGCAGTCCGATTCTTCCCGGATCGCGACTCCTGCCGAGACCAATGAAGCTCTCCCGCAGCGAAAGGCGGAGGGGAAATCGCGCGCGCTGCCGGTAATGGGGCAGGAGCCGAGGTCTCAGAAGGCGGCGGTACCGGCACAGACCCCCGTCGCCTATCCGCACCTTGGAACCGTGCTCGCAATCTCGAGCGGAAAGGGTGGGGTCGGAAAATCCACTGTCGCAACGAATCTCGCCGTGGCTCTGGCACGCCGAGGGGCCCGGGTGGGATTGATGGACGCTGACATCTACGGCCCGAACATCCCGCGCATGATGGGTGTCAACGAGCCCCTTCAGGTCGATGCTCAGGGTCACATCATCCCGCTGGAGGCACATGGCATCAAGCTGGTTAGCATCGGATTTCTGATCGAACGCGACCAGCCCGCGATCTGGCGCGGACCGATCATCATGAAAGTGATCAACCAGTTTCTTCGCGATGTCGCCTGGGGCCAGCTCGACATTCTGATGGTCGACATGCCGCCGGGAACGGGCGACGCACAGCTGTCTCTCGTGCAGGCGACGTTCGTCAGCGGCGCGATAATTGTCACGACGCCTCAGGACGTCGCCGCGGGCGACGCACTGCGTGGAGCGAAGATGTTTCAGCGCGTGGATGTCCCAGTGCTGGGCGTGATCGAGAACATGAGCTGGCTCGAGTGTCCGCATTGCGGCAAGCGGTCTTTCATTTTTGGATCTGGCGGAGGCGAGAGACTCGCCACTGAGCTCGGCGTGCCGCTGCTCGGCCAGATTCCACTGTATCCCAAAGTGCTGGAGGGAGGAGATGCGGGAGTGCCCATCGTGGTGGGCGAGCCCGGCTCCGCAGCCGCTGTCGCTCTCGAGCGCGCCGCGGATCGAATAGCGTCTGCCTTCCTTACTCGTTTGTCTTCCTAGAAGCGATCCTTCTCGGCGATAGCCGCATCGCGCAGTGCGTCGGCAGCGGATTTGACCGGCATTTTTTCCATTTTCCCGGTTCCATTGCGCAGTTCGGAATTCAGCTCTCCTCCGGCAAGAACAGCCAGCATGGTCAGGTACATCCAGGTGAGGAGGATGATCACACCGCCGATTGTTCCGTAGGTCTTGTTGTAGCTGCCGATGTTCGCAACGTAGAACCTGAAGCCAATCGTGATCAGCACCCAGAGGATGACTGTAAAGACGGCCCCCACGAGTACGTGTGACTTCTTCTGCTCGACGTAGGGCAGCAGGTAATAAAGCAGCCACAGGAAGCCTGTCAGCACCACGAGCGCCATCGGATACTGAATCACAGTCCAGACTCGCTGTGTATCACCGCTCAGCCCGAAGATCCCCGCGAGAAAGCCGACCATCGATTCGCCGGCGAACATCACCATCGTCGCGGTTCCCAGCGTCACGGCGGCGCCGAGGGTCAGACCCATCGCGATGAGGCGCTTCTTCCACCATGGGCGCGGGTCGTTGGCGTCGTAGGCGCGATTCAGCGCGCCCATCAGAGTGTCGATCATCGCTGAGCCGGAGAACACGGCCAGCAGCAGTCCGACTGAGACAAGTCCCGGCGCATTCTCTCCCATCACGACATCGCGGACGATACCGCGAAGAAGGTTGTATGCCTCGGGGGGAATCGTCACTGAAAGCCGCGTCAGGATCCGGTTGATGACCTCCCCCTCGTTGCCGATGAGATTGAACAGCGGCGTGAGGAACAGGAGGATTGGAAACAGCGAAAAGAAAAAGCTGTACGCGGCCTGCGCCGACAATCCGAGCACGTTGTCCTTCCAGATCTCGGCCGCCGTCCGCTTGAGAAGTGCTGCCGGATCATAGCC
>JALYOO010000150.1 GCA_030856845.1 Gemmatimonadota bacterium | reverse complement strand
GGAGAGATGGCCGAGAGGCTGAAGGCACCGGTTTGCTAAACCGGCATACGTGGAAACGCGTATCGAGGGTTCGAATCCCTCTCTCTCCGTTCGCGGGTCCGCATTTCCTGCGGGCCCGCTGCATTTCCGCCCTCCCGGTCACTCAGCTGATGCCCGAGCACACCATCCCCTCGCGACTTCGATTCGCGCCATCACCTACCGGTTCCCTGCACGTCGGCGGCGCACGCACTGCACTGTTCAACTGGCTCTACGCCAGACACTGCGGTGGCGAGTTTCTCCTTCGCATCGAGGACACCGACAAAGCGCGCAGCACGGATGAGAGTACGCGAGCAATCTTCGAGGGCCTTCGCTGGCTCGGCCTCGACTGGCAGAACGACGTCGTTTACCAGGGCGCGAATCTGGAGCGCCATCGCGCTGACGCACTGCGAATGCTTGCGGATGGAACGGCCTATCGTTGCTTCTGCACTCCCGAGGAGCTCGATGAGCGGCGGCGTCAGGCGCAGGCTGGAAGCGACAGCTTCAAGTACGACCGCCGATGTGATCAGCTACCGGCTGAGCGAGTTGCGGAACGCGTCGCATCCGGTGAGCCGTTCGTCGTTCGCTTCCGTATCCCCGAGGGAACGACCGAGTGGAACGACATGGTGCACGAGCGCATCGCGTTTCCGAACAAGGATCTCGATGACTTTGTGATCCTTCGCTCGAACGCGACGCCGATCTACAATCTGGCGGTCGTTTCCGACGATATTGCGATGGGAATCACGCACGTGATGCGCGGCGACGACCACATCTCCAACACACCCAAGCAGATCCTTCTTTACAGGGCATTGGGCGCCAGCCTTCCGGTGTTCGCTCACCTCCCGATGATTCACGGGATGGACGGAAAGAAGCTGAGCAAGCGACACGGCGCTACAGCGGTGGGTGACTATCAGCACCTCGGGCTCCTGCCTGGTGCAATGCTGAACTTTCTCGCGCTTCTGGGCTGGTCACCGGGTGGCGACCGGGAAGTAATGACGATGGACGAAATGATCTCGCTGTTCACTCCTGACGGACTCCAGCGGAAGGCGGCGATCTTCGATCCGGCCAAGCTCGAGTGGATGAACGGACAGCACCTGTCGCGAATCTCCATCGACGAGCTCGAGCCTCGAGTGACGCCGGCGATAATTGCCGCGGGATTGGCGGATCAACACGCAATCGATGCTCGCCGGGACTGGTACATGTCGCTCCTCGACCTGCTGAGGGTTAGAGCGCGCACCATCGATGACATTGTCCGCCAGGCTCGTCCGTACTTTCCCGAGAGGATCGAGTACGATGCTGCAGCGGTCGAGAAGAGCTGGAAGGATCGCGCAGCAGCCGCCGAAATATTGCGGGTGTCACGTGAAGCGCTTGCGACTTCGGTTGAGTGGGACATGACGGCGCTGGAGACAACACTTCGCGGAGTGGCGGAGACGCGTGGTGTGGCCGCCGGCAAGGTCTTTCAGCCGCTCAGAGTGGCTTTAACCGGGATGTCGGTGAGCCCCGGCATCTTCGAAGTTCTCGCGATGCAGGGCCGCGAGCTCGCGCTCCAGCGCATCTCGGAAGCCCTGTCGTGGCTTGCAACCGGGTAGGCCGCTCATTTTTACATTTGCGCGAAAAGATTTCGGTTGACGCCTTTTTGCGCTGTGTACAGATTATACCAAGCGTAGTGTGCGGAGAAGTGACCGCCGCACTTTCCCACTCTTGGAGTCCCAATGGCTGAGGCAATGACTGCCCTCGAGGGCTCGGTCTACAAGTACCTGCTCGATTTCACCGCAGAGAACACATATCAACCGAGCATCAGAGACATCGGCAGGAAATTTCAGATCAAGTCGACGAAAACCGTATCGGACCTTCTTCAGTCGCTGGCTCGCAAGGGATACATCGAGCGCGACCCGGCTCGGTCGCGCGGGGTGCGTCTGCTTGGATTCACCGGCGGCTCCAAGACCAAGCCCGTGCCATTCTACGGCCGCATTCACGCCGGCGAACCGTCGCTGCTTCCCGAGGACAGGCAGGGATACATCACCATGGACCGCCGGTTCGTCCCAGGTGAGGAAGTCTATTTTCTCAAGGTGAAGGGAGACAGCATGATCGGCCGCGCAATCAGCGACGGCGATTTCGTGATGGTCAACCCCGTGGTTCCGGCGAAGGAGAACGACATCGTCGCAGCGCGAATCGGCGATGAAGCCACGATCAAGACTCTCACTCATCAGGACGGCACTGTGGTCCTGACTCCGGCGAACCCCGCCGAGCGTGAGATCGTGATCAAGCCGGACGATGATTTCGGAGTTCTTGGGGTGATCTGCGGAGTGTTTCGGCCATTCGTCACGATGGAAGCGATGACGGCGGCGATGCCCAGCCCTGCGTGACCTAGTCGTTCCCTTTTGGCGGCACCTGCGCGTCCGGCTCCCCTGCCGGGCGCGCGTTTTTTTCGGCCTGCGCGCGCTCGCGTTCCTTGCGCTCGCGAATGCTCTTCACGGCTTTCTTGAAGTCGACCTCGTTCATGCCCTGACGCGCGTACTTACGGATGTCGGAGTTCAGCTGATTCTGAATCCTGTTGCGATCATTGACGGTCGGGTTCCCGGTCATGTTCAGCGGAAGAAGCGCCAGCAACGCCGTCGGTATCGAGACTTTTCCGAGTCGGATGAACTGCGGATCGATGCCGTACTTGCGTCCGTCTTTCTCGAAGGTCCAGTCCTTCGGGTCGCGCTGTGACCTGATCGCTGCCATGGTGTCGTTGTAAGGCGCGATGACGGTCGCGACGACACTGTCGAGCCGCTCCTTGGCGCTCTTCGGCGCCGCGACTATGTCGCCCGGAGTAGGCCACAGGCGGGGATCGTTGTAGCTCGGCCTGATCCCCCGGGCTGGACCCCCGGTGCCGACAAGCGGGCCACTGCCTTCGTCAGGAGTGTGCCTGGCATCAGGTGCAGGTGGATCAGGGATCGTCGACGGCACAACCGTCGGAGCGACGATGGGACGCGGCGTTACCTTGTTCACTGGGCGCCCGTCGCCACCGCTGCGTCCCTCTACCGGAGCTGACTTCGTCTGAGGAAGAACGAGAAACCCGATTCGCTCGGCGGGAACTTCCGGCGATCTCGTCCGGCCGAAGATGAGCGAAAATGCGGAGGGCGATATCAGGAACTGCACGAGGGCCAGCGCAAGCACTGCATGCAGCGCGACCGAGACCAGGAAATGCGGAGACGCCAGACGTTGCCTGAACGGCTTCGGAGGCGTTGGGTTTCTGAACACTACAAGAGGGACAGAGGGCTGCGCCACGCAGAACTGGGGAGACGCAAAGACGCAAAGACGCAAAGACGCAAAGGCACAGCGACGCAGAGACGATCGATTATGTGAACGATGTAACTCCGCCGGTCCCGAAGCGCAGAGTCAGCTGAAACTGGCGCGATCACGCGCTCACGCTGAGGCGTGACAACAGCCGGCCGGCACGCATCGCGGCTTCCCGAATGCGCTCCGGCGACGTGACGAAGGACACGCGAAAGAAACCTTCACCACCCGCACCAAACGATGAGCCCGGCAGAACGATCACACCCTCCTCCTCCATCAGAGACTCCGCGAACTCGGCGCTTGGAATGTTTTCCGGAAGCGGAATCCAGAGATACATCGTCGCCCTGGGAGCTACGCAGGCAAAACCGTTATCGTTGAACGCCGATACAGCGGCATCCCGTCGACTCTCGAATACCGCGACGTTCGCGGGAACAAAATCTGCCCACGCGTTGAGCGCCGTTGCCGATGCAGCCTGCACCGCCATGAATGCGCCCGTATCGACGAACAGCTTTACTTTCGCGAGCGGACCTACGAGGTCGGCGCTGCCCACCGCCCATCCGCAACGCCACCCGGTCATGTTGTACGTTTTCGACATCGAGTGAAACTCGATGGCAACGTCACGCGCGCCGTCGATTTCGAAGATGCTGGGCGGAACGTACCCGTCGAACGCCAGCTCCGAGTACGCATTGTCGTACACCAGCAGGATGTCGAGTTCCCTGCAGCGAGCTACAACCGACTCCAGATATTCCTTCGGTGCGATCGCTGCTGTCGGATTGTTCGGATAGTTGAGATAGAGGATCTTCGTTCGACGCAGCACATCGCCGGGGATGTCGTCGAGATCCACCAGAAATCCGTTTTCCGGACGCAGCGCGTACCGGTACGGCTCGCCTTGAGCAAGCTGAGTTCCGCCGACATATGCCAGGTACCCCGGCTCCGGGATGATCGTGACATCTCCATCCTCGGCGTACGCCAACGCTACGTGTGAGATGCCCTCCTTCGATCCGATGAGCGGGACTATCTCCTTCAGCGGATCGAATTGCAGCGAAAAGCGGCGCTCCATCCAGCGCGAGATCGCCTCGCGGTATTCCACCAGGCCGAGTCCGAATCCGTAGCGGCTCATTGCCGGCAATTGCGCAGCTTCAGCAAGACGTGCAACCGCGACTGCAGGCGGGGCGAGATCTGCATCGCCGGCTCCCAAGTCGATCACGTCCACGCCGCGCGCGATCAGCTGACGCTTCTTTTCCGGAAGTTTGCCGAGCGGATATTCCGGCAGGGTGAGAAGCCGCCTGGCGCAGGAAGGCACTAGCGGCGAGTCCTCACTGTGTTCGTCACCTTGCTCAACCCTTCGACTTCTATTTCGACGACGTCTCCATCAGACAGCGGCGCGACGCCCGCGGGAGTGCCGGTCGCCAGCACGTCTCCCGGCTCGAGTGTCATCACCTGCGACACGTATGAAAGCAATGAAGGGATCGAGAACACCATGTCCGCACTCGATCCGCGCTGCTTCTCTTCCCCGTTGACGCGCGTGATGACGGTAAGGCTCGCGAGGTCGTGTTCTCCAGTCGCGAGATTTCCGATTGGACAGAAAGTGTCGAAGCCTTTCGCGCGCGTCCATTGGCTGTCTTTGCGCTGAAGATCACGAGCGGTGACGTCGTTCAGCGCAACAATGCCGCGCACCGCGCGAATCGCGTCCGATTCCGTCGCGCGCGTCAGAGTCTCACCGATCACGATGCCGATCTCACCTTCGAACTCGACACGCTCCGACTGCGGCGGCAACAGAATATCGTCACCGTCCCAGACAACACTGGTTGACGGCTTGAGGAAAAACAGCGGCTCCGCCGGGACTTCGTTTCCGAGCTCTTTCGCGTGCTCGCGATAGTTGCGCCCGATGCAGACGACCTTTCCCGGTCGCTGCATGACTGCCCGGCCGTCAGGAGCCGGCATGCGGCCACCGGCGAGCGGATCGTCAAACGCCATGTCAGCTGTCATGTCGGTCATGCTCCATTTTCCGGTGAGAGCTGCATCCTACTCGGACACACGATAGAAGTCACGCAGTTGCTTCGCTACGTCGTGCCACGGCGCAATCATTCGTCGCGCGGGGGGAAGCGCCCGCAGCAGCGCCGCGCCGTAGCCCTTGGTTGTGACGCGCGGATCCGCGATCACCACTGCGCCTCGATCTGTTTTCGATCTGACCAGTCGCCCGAACCCCTGCTTGAGCCGCAGCGCTGCGTGAGGCACCATGTATTCCGCGAATGGATCGCCGCCTCGCTCGGCAATCGCCTCGCAATGCGCTGCAGTGACGGGCTCCGTCGGAACGCGAAATGGAAGTCGCGCGATGAGCAGCCCGCGCAGCGCATGTCCGGCGACATCCACGCCTTCCCAGTATGATGAAGTTCCGATAAGGACGGCGCGGCCCGATGAGCGAAACCGGCCGAGAAGCGCGTCGCGTGAGTCCTCTCCGTGAACGAGAAGCGGCCTGTCCCCGATGATCGAGCCGGCGCGAACTTCGATTGCCGCCTGACGCACATCACGATGACTCGTGAATAGCACAAAGATTCCGCCATCCGACGCGGCCGTGAAGTCAGCGAGCATTCTCATCACCGCGCTGAAATGCCCGGCGGGGTCGAGGTTCGGCGGCGGGGTGTCGGTGGGCAACGCAAGAAGTGCCTGTCGCGCAAAGTCAAACGGCGAAGGATACGCCTCTGCAATCGGTGGAATACGCAGCTGGTCGACGCCAAGGCGTGAGCTGACAAATTCGAATCGCTCGTCGGCGGATAGCGTCGCGCTGGTGATGATCGCTGTCTTCACGCGATTGAACAAATCATCGCGAAGAATCGGAGCCAGGTCGAGCGGAACCCAGGTGACCGCGACATTGCCTTCGCGTCCTTTCGCCTCGATCCATCTGATGCGCTTGTGCGAATCGCTGCCCGGGTCGAGCGCACCGTGCAACGCGCCGGCCAGCGCCTCAAGCCGCCGGCCGACACCCCTCAGCTCATTCAGGATCGCCGCGGTGGGCTCGTCCGGCTCTTCCTCGGCTTCGAGGCGCTCGCGCACCATCGTCAGGCTGTCAGTCATGACGGAGGTTTCCGTAAGCAGGTCAGACAAGGCTGCTGCGAGACCGGCTCGCCATACCGGGTGCGTCGAGAAGTCGTCGGTCAGCCGAAGCACTTGTTGTCCGCTCTCGCGCAGC
>JALYOO010000111.1 GCA_030856845.1 Gemmatimonadota bacterium | reverse complement strand
GCCGACGCTCAACAGCACATCGGCTGTCGCACGCGTGTCGAACACAGGGTCCATTGCAGGTTGCTGCAGCGACAGCGTTCCGCGGACGGGCTCGGCGTCGCCCCATTGTTCGAGTGAATGGTGATCGGGAAGTACGAGATCAGCCATCGCACTCGTCTCATCCGGAATCGATGAGAAGCTCACCTTGTATGGAACCTTCGCCATCGCGGCGGCGAACCCTGAAGACCTGGGCATCGTGTACGCGGGGTTGACGCCGCGCACCATGAGCAGCGGGACAGCTCCCGCCTGCATGCGCTGAGCGAGGACGCGGAGCTGCGACGGCGAGTCAATACCCTCGAAAGAATTCACCGCTTCGGCTGGACGAACAGTGACGCCGACAGCCCCCTGCGCCTGGTTCAATGCATTGGCCGCGAGACAGAGATCCATGCCGTTCGTCGAGGAGCCGCCCGCGAGTACGAGAGATGGCCGAACCGCGGCGAATTCAGCCTGCAGCGCCGTCAGGACAGCGGCATTCACGCCGCTTGCCTGCGACGCTTGCTGCGGCGTGACGGCACCCGAAAGCATCTGCAGAATCAGCAGCTCGGAGCCGGGTCGCGCGTTTACCCATTGATCCGCGTTGAGGCCGGTCAGTGTCCTGCGCGCGCCGACATACACGAACCTCGGCGCGCTCGCGAGTTTTGCGCGTGCGTCGGCGAAGTCGAGCTGTTGCGGAACGCTCGCGCCCCACCCGTCCAGAAAGTCCGCTCCAAATGATACGATAAGTCGCGCCGACGAAAAATCGAAGCGTGGCCAGGCAGCTCCGTACGACTGCTTGTTGGCGGCAATCGCGGCGTAGTCGGCGTCGGCATCGTGGCTGATCGCTGCGGGAATACCGACTCCCGCGAGCCAGCCGTTGAGAAAGGCCGGGAAGCTTCCCGATTCATGCCTGTTGATGAATACGGCGTTTGCCGCGGATGTACGCGTCTCAGTGAGCTTCTGCCCGAAAACCCTGAGTGCCTCGTCCCAGCTTGTGGCGACGAGCCGGCCGTTCCTCCGTATCATTGGACCGCGGTACCGATCCGGATTGTACAGTCCCTGAAGAGCTGCCTGTCCTCGCGCGCAAAGGGCACCGCGGTTGAGTGGATGCGCGGGATTTCCCTCGAGCTTGATGGTTCGTCCGTCGCGCGTTTCGGCAATCACACCGCAGGCGACCGAACATTCCCGGCACGTCGTCGCATAGTAAGTCGACACCCCGGGCACAGTCTCGTCTGGAGAGACGAGATAGGGGATGAGCTTTTCGACCGACTCCGAGGTGCATCCAACCATCGCTGTCGCAGCGGCGGTCGTCGCACCGACGACCTTCAGAAATTCGCGGCGCTTGACGCCGGACCCGGTTTCGGTGCTCATACAGCCATTCCGCCGGACGGCGTCGCTGCCTTGTGTATCGCGCGCACTAGTAGTGACATGTCGCGCAGTCGTAGCGCGCCTTGAGAGGCGGATTGGATCGCCCCACGTGGCAGTTGATGCACCAGCCCATGTTGAGCGAGTTGGCCTGGTATACCCGGTTCATGTTCTGCACGTCGCCGTGACAGGTCTGACAGGTGACCCCGGCGTTCACGTGGCGCATGTGAGGAAAATGCACATACTCGGGAAGCTTGTGGATGCGTACCCACGGCACTGGCTGCCGTCGGTTCCAGAAGCCCGCGAGCTTCTGTATCTCAGGTTTTGTGGTGGCGATAACTGTATGGCATCCCATACATGTGCTGCCCGACGGGAGGCCGGGGTCCGGCGATTTCGTGGCGGAGAAGTGGCAGTACACGCAATTCATCTTCAGCGTACCGACGTGCACCGGGTGGGGAAATGCGATCGGCTGCACAGGAGCATTGCCTTCCGAGGATGACGCGCCGGCGTACGCAGACAGCATCGCCGATGCGGCGGCGAGACCGAAGAAACCGGGTACAGCGAGCCACTTCCTCTGCAGTTTCATCAGCACGAGAGGTCGGAAAGGCGAATCATTTGGTCGGCTTTGTGAAGAATTTCACAAGTGAGCTTGGCGGGAAAAATGGCCACGCCAGTTTGACGCCGCAAGGCGGTCAAACAATCAATCCGAGCGCTTTGCACCGGTCACTCTCTCGATTGTCCGGACCACCTCGATTGCCATCGCGCGCAGCAGATCGAGCTCACGTCCATCGGGAGACGAGCGAAATACAAGCGAACGCAGCGATCGCATCACGTGCTCGCTGTTGCGGGTCTTGAAGAACGCAATCTCCTCAAGCGCTCGAGCCGTATCGGCGAACAGCATGTCGTATTGGGCGCTGGTAGGAGGCCCGGCGGCCTTGCGCGGGGGAGCGAGAGCTCGCGTCGCGTCGGCGGCAGCGATGTGCAGCTCGTACAGGGCGATGAGCACAGCCTGCGCGAGGTTGAGCGACGCGTGTCCGGTGGTCGGTACCGTTACCACGACGTGCGCAAGGTCGAGCGCCTCGTTCGGCAACCCCTTGTCTTCCCGGCCGAACAGCACCGCCACTGGTCCGTTATCCGCGTAGCTCAGAAGGTCTCGCGCGGCATCAGATGGTCGGAGCACCTCACGCTTTGCCGCTCTCCGACGCGCTGTAAACCCCGCCACACGAACGCAGTCGCCGACCGCCTCTTCCAGCGTATCGAAGCAGTCGATCGCGGAGATGATTTCGGTCGTGTCGTGCGCTACGCCCGCGATGCGGTAGGGATCGTACTCGACGGGACGCACCAGCCGGAGGCTGGCGGCGCCCATGTTCTTCATCGCACGCACCGTCGCTCCGATGTTGACTGGATCCTGCGGCTCGTACAGGACGACGCGGATCGCGGATAGTCGGGAGGTGGGGACAGGTGTGGTCACGTTCCGAATCCGGACGGCAGGTTGTTATCCGTTTCGCGTTTTGGGTCAGGCGTAGTGAGTGACCTGTGCAGCGTCATGCGTTTATGCGTGAAAAGCCGCGGCAACAGCGGTCCTGCGACGGGAAACGCACAACGCCCAACTGTCCACGCACCACGCCTGACTCATGACGGTGAACGCATAACACTCGTTAATCGGCTTGCCGCAATCCGCAAAAAAACCGGCTCCCTGCGCATTTGCTGTGCAAGGAGCCGGCGTAACGAAACAAGTCTAGACTACGGGTCTGCCGGTGATGAGCCGATACACGACTACGATGATGGCAATCACGAGCAGGATGTGTATGAGGCCTCCGCCGAACGGCATGATGAAGGCGCCCAGTATCCACAGGATCAGCAGAACCATCGCGATCGTCCAGAGCATTGACGACTCCTCAGTAAAGGTTGGCCCGCGTTCCGCGGTCGCTCGACAGCAATGGCAACTGTCGTACCGCGCTACAGCTGTCGGCAGGAGGCTGCATCAATGGGGCGCTCGATCCACGAAGCTGGACGGATCACGCTTTCCCTGATGCTCCTCGTGCAGTGCCTGTCTGCCCAGAAGTATACGCGTTGCCCTGATGTCGTGCCCGATGTCGATCAGCAGCAGGGCGAGGTCGCCACACCCGTACAGCAGGCCGGCAAGCACTACCAGTCTGCTGATTTCACCGAGCAGTGTCGGGATGGCGGCGGTGCCTTGCGCGATCAGCCCGGTGATGATCTCCGAGATGAGCAGGAGGAGAAGCACGGCTGCCATCAGCTTGAAGAGCTTGGAGAGATAGCCGAGGCCGGTGTACGGCTCCAGGTCGGCGGATCTCACTGGCATCGAGGGATCGGTGCGATGAGGGCGCGGCGCATTCTTCTCCGCGTGAGCCTCTGACACTGCGGTCGGCGCTTCATCCATGTGATATCTCCGGTTCCATTACCAACGCGCGGGATGTCCGCGCGTGTCAATATGAGTGAACGGCCCGTGGGCGGAAGTGCCCGAGTACACGCCACACCCTCCTATCAGCGAAGGATGTGCCGCTTCGACGCGATTGACTGCTGCAAGTATAACGCGGGCGTCGCCGATGTTGATGCGCCCGTCCCTGTTGAGGTCGTCCATTTTGCCGTTTCCGTCGTTGTCGATGAAGATATCGGCTGCATCCCCGTACATGTGCCGGCTGAGCGATGCCCGGCCCTTCGTGTCCCCTACCCCGCTGTTGTACTGGGGCGTACGGAAGCCGCTCATCACCCGCACCCCCTTCGCAGGAATCCCACCCTTCTCCAGCTCGGCCAGTATCAGCTCGAGCTTGTCGACGAGCTTCATGTCAACAACTACATACTTCGGCCAAACGTTCGCCTGATCGTGCGGGAAAAAGTCCCGCAGTCGGAAATGATCTGATAAAAGTGTGTTCTGGCGATCCTGCGTGACTTCGATGAATCCACGCGGCGGCTGGTACTTTACGCCACCCGAAGTACGGGCTGCCGGCCAGTCCCCGATATTGTAGAGGCCAATCTTTCCCCCTCTCTTTTCCGAAGCCGGCTTGAGCGTGATGAGCGAGAAGTCTGCCACTGGTTTTATGGCTTTGCCCACGGCGATGGCCACAGACCAGATGCCGCTCTGCCTTGGCGCGGTAAGGACTGCCGTTGACTCCGCTGCGGCGCCCGACGAGAAGGTCGCAACACCGTCAGCCGGGAGGCTATCGGTCGAGAGCGTTGCACCTGCGTCTTCAACCCTCGCCCGAAGACGGCCGCTTTCCCCGAGCGCGGGTGTCACCATCTCGAGGGCGACGTCAGTCAGGTAGGCGATACTCGGCGCACGCGCGTCGGTCAACGCACGGCTGATGATGCCCGTCGTCTGCGA
>JALYOO010000096.1 GCA_030856845.1 Gemmatimonadota bacterium | reverse complement strand
ATGGATCGCTTACCATCGAGCATCCGCTAGCTGACGCCGATTGGGGCGTACGCCATGTGCTGCAGTATGGGCCGGAGGCGGAGATACTCGAGCCACCAGCACTTCGTGAGGAGATTATCAAGCGTCTCGAGGCGATGAAGGCGACCTTGGAAATGGCGCGGTGATGCTGTCCCGAGCGCTTGAGTCTTTGTCATTATGGAACAGCGAGCGAAACGTCACCTCCGGCGTGGTTCTAACGGTCGGCATGCAGCCGGGTCCCTAGATTACTCGAAATTGATGATTGGAGTGAACCGAAAGGAGAGGACGCGAAACATTTCTTAGTTCGATACCTTTGGTTAGACGTGTAGAGGCGTGAACGATCCAGATTTTAACAGCGGCTGGTGCTGAATGCCAAAGAAGAGAGACATCGTGCAGGTCAAGAATCCCCGCAGCGGACGCTTCGTCAAGATCGATCGGTCAGCTGGTAAAATTATCGACCATAAGAAATCGAGCGGAGCCTATAAAGGGGTGCCGATAGCCCGGAAGAGCTCAAGAAAGAAATGATTTTCTATAGGCCGACAGACGGGGATGTTCAGGTGTCGCGCCCCACGTGGCGTCCTCGAACGTGCTTTCTGATGGCTGCAATGACGAATCCACTGCCGGACGACCTCTTTAAAGCGAGGCGCCGGGTCGTGTCAGCGTTGCGACGACGAGATATTGCTGTGGTCGATGCTGGTGATGTGACGACAGGCAAAGATTATCTCTTGAAGGTCTGGTCATTGGCCATCTCTTGCCCCATTGGAATCGCAATTGTACACGAGGGCATTCGGCCCGAAACAATGGCCAATATTTTCTATGAGCTCGGCTGGATGCAAGCGTACGGCAGGGAGACGGTAGTGATTCGCGTAGGGGACGTAAAGCTCCCATCCGATCTCGTAAGAACCGAATACATCCCCCTTGATGGCGACTTCAATCGACGCTTCAAAGCGTTTCTGAAATCTCTGTCGGACCGCGCGGAATACTATCTTGTGCTCGCGGATCAGCTGGAGAAGAATCCACTGCTCGCGATCGACTACCTGCGGCGGACGTACCTGCTCACTGGCAGCAAGGTCCTCAGGCAAAGAGCTCGCGACATTTTTCAGAATGCTGGGCTCGCAAGTCGCTCCCGAGACAGCGTTGAGCGTATGATGGCGACCTTCTAAAGTTCGGCTGTGTGATGCGCTACCGCAGCCACTTCCCCGTCATTGGCTGATCTTGCGAAGCGGGACATGGTTGCTCCGGGGGCGACCTAGGCTAAGATAGTCACTCATGACTATCTTATGACCATGTCCAAAGTCGGGATTGCAGATCTGAAGGCGAAGCTGAGCGAACACCTTCGCAGGGTGAAGCTAGGAGAGGAAGTGACTGTGTACGACCGAAATGAACCGGTCGCGCGGATTGTACCCTTCGCCGCCCGCGGGGCGCTCATCGTCCGTGAGCCGGTGCGGTCCTACCGGACCTTTCGAGACATAAGCCTTCCCGCTCCGGTAAAGCTCGATGTGGATCCGGTCGAGCTTCTTCTGGAGGACCGGAACAAAGAAAGGTGATCGTGTACATCGATTCGTCAGTATTGCTACGCATCGTACTGGGTCAACCAGGGCAGCTGCGAGAGTGGAAGAGAATCACCACAGGCGTCGCCAGCGGGTTGATTGAGGTCGAATGTCTTCGAACTCTTGACCGACTGCATTTGAGCGGGAAGTTGTCCGCTCAAATGTCGGCTGTTCGCCGTGCAGCCGTTTATCGGGTTATCGAGGCACTCGAGCTGGTAGAGCTGACAAGCGCAGTACTCCACCGGGCTGCGCAACCGATGCCAGCGCCGCTCGGAACACTGGATGCAATTCACCTCGCCACAGCGGATATGTGGCGGGAATCGCGGGGCAGGGAGCTTGTTCTCGCGACGCATGACCGAGCGCTTGCTCTCGGTGCGCGGGCGGTAGGACTTCAAACGATCGGGGTTTGAGGTCAAGCACTTCCAACAACGTCCGCATATTCCACGCGCCCACCCCCACTCGGGCCGGCCCTGATTCTCGCTTAAAACATCGCCCCTTCCGCCTCATTTAAGGCAATCGCGAAGTGTTTGTGAGAACTAAGTGCGGAATAGGCCTCATACGGTAATGCCTATTGACAAGCTAGGCGTTTTATCGACCTTAGTAAAATGGCTAATTCCAAACTTCCTGTCTGGAGCCCCGCCCACAGTGATTACGGGCAAGTCTTCACCGAACAGAATCCCTGGCACATTACTCACGTGGTCCCTTCGGCCTGGGCACTTCCGGTCGAACGCCCTCTTGCTCGCCACCTGTGGCAGCGGCTGCTCGAGAATTCCCCACGCCGGTTTCAGCTGATCCTCGGACCCAGGCGAGTCGGCAAGACCACATCCCTCTATCAGACGGCCGGTCGTCTCATCAAAGCCGGCGTCTCTGCCAATCGCATCTGGTGGTTGAGGCTCGATCATCCACTTCTCATGAATCTCGACCTCGGAGACCTGGTCAGATCGATCCTGCGGACCAGCAGCGCCTCACCCGAAAAGCCGCTTTTTCTTTTTCTCGACGAGTTGACGTACGCGAAAGACTGGGACCTCTGGCTAAAGACTTTTTTTGATGAAACCTGGCCGTTGACGATCTCCGGCTCATCCAGCTCGACAGCAGCCCTCCGGCAGATACGGACGGAGAGCGGAGTCGGCCGTTGGGAGGAGCAGTACCTGGCTCCCTATCTGTTCGGAGAATATCTGGAGCTTTTCGAGCGTCCCTTCGATATACGAACCGGGGACAGTCTCACCCAGACTATCGAGGCCGTCGCCGAACAGCGACCGTTCATTGCCGACCTCGCCGACATGCGACGGCGATTTGTCCTCACGGGCGGCTTCCCCGAATTACTGATCGCGGCAAAAACTTCAAAGGAGGACGAGGCCTCGCTGCTTCTGGATTCGCAGCGCACGCTGCGTTCCGATGCCGTCGAGCGAGCAATCTACAAGGATATCCCCCAGGCATTTGGAATCGAGAATCCAATGCTGATGGAACGGCTGCTCTATACTCTCGCCGGGCAGATGGGAGGAATTCTTTCTGCTGCAACCATCTGTCGCTCGCTTGCGAACATGACCGAGGCGACGTTCGACCGGTATCTCTCCTTCTTGGAGCGGGCCTTTCTCGTTTTTACGCTGCCGAATTACTCTGGCGCCGAAGCCGCGCGCCAGCGCCGCGGCAAGAAGATTTATTTCGTGGACGGAGCAGTTCGTAACGCAGCGTTGCAGCGCGGTATCTCTCCATTGAGCGACGCCATCGAGATGGGGGCTCTGATCGAGAACCTCGCAGCAAGTCACCTGCACGCCCTCGGACAGCACTCGCAGGTTCGCCTCTATCACTGGCGTCACCAGAACGACGAAGTCGATCTCATCTATGATCACCCGGAATTTCCTCTGGCTTTCGAGATCGGCTCGTCGGCGGGCCACAGCCGGCGTGCGATGCATCGCTTCATCGAGCAACATCCGCGATTCAAGGGAAAGTGCTACCTCGTTGCGCCGCAGATCGTGACAAGAAAAGCGGGCGACACGGAGGACGGCATCGGGACAATCGCGCTCGACCTTTTTCTTCTGGCAGTGAGCGCACAAGCGGAGGCACAGCTGAGACTTCGGCTGGGGGTCTGACAGCAACCACGACGGGACCCGTCATCTAAATCGGGGGATGCAGAAGCGGGCCGGGATTCGCTGTCGGACTTCAAACGATCGGGAGTTTGAGGCCGGTCCTGGGGCCACCTGCTACCCATAATAAGAACCAAAGAGATTCCGAGTATTGAGGGCAGCCTTTTAATAAGTGCGTACTTTTCCGGACGGCGATGAATGCGAGTTCAGAACTGATGATGGACGATACGAAGACGCGTCATCTCGTTGGCGTTTGGAATCCCTCATACGGAAGCGACGTGATGGAATCTCACATCATGCTGCTGCGCAACAGAGCACGGCGGTTCAGGGAAACTTCGGATGATGACGAGGACGTCTACGTCTGGTGGGGAAAGATCAGGTCATCCCGCCGGCAATCGGCCCTGCCTCATATCGACGATATCCTGTCGATTGAGAAGGATCTGGGCGACGCCGATGGTGATGCTGAGCGCGAGGTCCAGCTCTACCTGACGGATTACCGCTCGCTGTATGTCGCGCACGTTGGCGAAGTAACTGTGGAAGATCCGCGTGACGATGACGACGACTCTCACATTCCACTGGTCTATCGACAGAAGGAAATCCATTGCGACTGCTGGTTCCGCCTCTGGGACATCCGGCGTCTCGTCTCGGACGACACGCTGGCAGTTGTCGACGAGCTCAGGAAGCTTCGCAACACGGCGTATCATGACATGCCGGTTTCAATTTACGGAGGCATGGTCGACCTTCCGCTGATCGTGACTCG
>JALYOO010000095.1 GCA_030856845.1 Gemmatimonadota bacterium | reverse complement strand
ACGTGTCCAGCTCGCCGCTCAGCTTCGGCTCCGCTGGAGCGTTCTGGCCGAGCAGCCGCGCAACGATCTTGTCGCCGTGGTAACGGCCGTTCTCGATGAAGACCTTGTTAGCGTCGAAACCCGCGACCAGAACACCCGCGATGAAGACTCCCGGCACCGATGTCTCCAGCGTCTCGGGATCATGCTGCGGAATACCGGTTTGCGCATCGATCGGCACACCGACCTGCCGCAGCAGATCGACGTTCGGAGCAAAGCCGGTCATGACGTATACAAAGGTCGCCGGTAGCCTCTCCTCGCCTCGAGGCCCG
This sequence comes from Gemmatimonadota bacterium, assembly GCA_030856845.1. Lineage (GTDB taxonomy): Bacteria > Gemmatimonadota > Gemmatimonadetes > Gemmatimonadales > Gemmatimonadaceae > UBA4720. The sequence continues at coordinate 2,539 of JALYOO010000095.1, read as the reverse complement.
GCGATAATCACCGCGTCGTCGTCGATTGCGACGACCCTGCTGTCCCACCGCACGGAGATCAGCGATTCGCTGGTTCGATTCACGAAATCGGGAAGCACCCACGGCTTTATCTTCTTGTCGAACCCCGGCCCGAAATGCACCAGCGTCACACGTGCCCCGGAGCGCCACAGGTCGAGCGCTGCCTCGGCAGCAGAGTTTCCTCCGCCGACGACGACAACGTCCTGATCGAATGCCTCGTGTCCCTCGCGATACACGTGCGAAACGTGCGGCAGGTTCTCACCGCCAACACCGAGGTAGTTCGGTGACCCGAAATAGCCTGTAGCAATGACTACGGCTTTCGCGCTCGTCTCGCGATTGTCGCCGCCACGTGCCATGGAGCGGACAAGAAATCCTTCGGCCATTCGTTCGATGGACGTCACTCGCTCATACTGTCGCAGTTGAATACCCGAGTGTCGAACGACCGCCCGATAATAGGAGAGCGCATCCCGGCGTGACGGCTTTTCCGTCGCGACGACGAAGGGTATGCCGCCAAGCGAAAGTTTCTCGGCCGTGGAAAAGAATCTTGCGTAAGTCGGATACTGCGCGATGGTGCTGACGACGACGTTCGCTTCCAGCACTGCCACATCGATTCCCGCCCGCGCTGCGGATATTGCGGTGGCGAGCCCGCACGGGCCGCCACCGATGACTATGAGCTGAAGCTCTCCGTTGATCGCCGTCACATCTCAGTCTCGCCCGGTTGAACGACGGCTACAAGATGCTGTTGCGATCGACTTCGGCAAACTAGAGACTGGCCGGCGTGCTCCTGTAACAGTTTCTTGACGCGGGAGACGGGTGGCGTCATATCGGAGTCGCGACTGAATCCCCTTGATGTCGCCTCGCTTCAGCACATCGTTCACCTTGCAGCAGTGGAGGCTCTCGTGATTCGCACGGCGTTGTTCTCCCGCCCCGCCGGAACACTTCTTTACATCTTCGTCATGTCGCTCGCTCCCGCTTTATTGCCGGGACAGGGAGTGACGACCGCCGCACTGACCGGTCTCGTCACCGACGCTCAGGGCCAGGCGCTGTCCACCGCGACCGTTGTCGCGACCCACGTCCCGAGCGGCACCCAGTATCGCGCCGCGGTCACTTTGAGCGGTCGATACAGTCTGCCGAACCTGCGCATAGGCGGCCCGTATCGCATCACCGCACGCTCAATCGGATTCGAGGCACATTCCGAATCGGATGTCAATCTCGGACTGGGGCAGACATCGCGTGTTGATTTTCGTCTCGTCCGCCAGGCAGTCGAGCTAACCGGTGTCACCGTCACCGCAGAGAAAGACGCGGTGCTCAATGCAGGGCGTACCGGGGCCTCTACGACTATCAGTCAGCTTCAGGTGACTGTAACGCCTTCGATCAAGCGGAGCACCCGGGACCTCACCCGCCTCGATCCAAGAAGCGACGGCAATTTCAGCTTTGCCGGTCGCAACTGGCTTTACAACAACATCTCGGTAGACGGGTCGTACTTCAACAATCCGTTTGGACTCGATGATCCGTCGCCGGGCGGACAAGCCAACGCGGAGCCGATTCCGTACGACGCGGTCGCCGAAGTTCAGGTGTCGCTCGCACCCTTCGACGTTCGCGAAGGCGGCTTCACCGGAGCCAACATCAATACCGTCACCAAGAGCGGAACGAACCAGGTGCGCGGCTCGGCATACTCGTTTGCGCGCAGCGATGCGTTTCAGGGCAACGAGGTCAGTGGATCTCAGGTCGTTGCCAATCCTGACCTCAGCTACAACCAGACCGGGCTCGCGGTGAGCGGGCCGCTGGTGCGCGACAAGCTCTTCTTCTACCTGAACGGAGAGATAGAACGGACGAAGGATCCGGGCTCCAACTTCGTCGCCAGCCGCGGCGGATCCACCGGCCTCGGCGTCTCTCGCGTCTCCGCGACTGTCATGGACGCCATTCGTGAACGGATGATCAGCGGTTACGGCTACGATCCTGGCGCTTACGAGGGCTACTTCTTCCGCACGGACAACGACAAGCTGCTCGCGAAGCTCGACTGGAACATCAATCCGAGCCAGACTTTGAGCTTCCGTTTCAACTATCTCGATGCGAAGCGTGACCTGGGGCCGCATCCGTTCGTTCTCAGCGTCGGCAACACAGGCCGCGGTCCGAACGAGACGAGCCTGCCATTCTACAAATCAGGCTACGCCATCAACAACGGTCTGTACTCATACGCCCTAGAGCACAACAGTCGTTCCGATCGCTTCGCCAACCGGTTCTTCGCCAGCTACAACCGCTTCCGGGACTTCCGGCAGCCGTTCAGCGAGGACTTTCCAACGATCGAGATCGGCGAAGCGGGAGTGACCTACACGACGGTTGGTCACGAGCCCTTTTCCATCAACAACATCCTTGACCAGGATGTGATCCAGCTCACCAACAACCTCAGCTTTTTCCGCGGCAAGCATGTCTTCACTCTCGGGGGAAACTTCGAGTCGTTCGACTTCTTCAACTCCTTCAACATCTTCCGCCACGGGGTGTTCTTCCTTCCGGCTTTCAT
>JALYOO010000091.1 GCA_030856845.1 Gemmatimonadota bacterium | reverse complement strand
AGACTCGTCATCGCCGGCGGACGGGGGGAGGTAGAGATTGTCACCCTCGATTGAATTGCCGGCCGAGGCGGTGGACGTGTGGCAGGGGCGTCTCGACGTGGACGAAAGCGAGATGGATGGAATGCTCAGCTGCCTGTCGGAAAGCGAGCAGCATCGCATCGGCGACTTGCTGGTGGAGCGAGCGGTAAGGCAGCACGTGGTTTCGCGCGCACTTCAGCGGCAGATCCTCGCGGCCTATGCGGGTGGATCCCCTGCCGACATCCGGTTCGGGGTTGTCGCGATGGGCAAGCCGACGCTGTCACATCCAAACACGAACCGTCTGACCTTCAATACGACTCACTCCGGAAGTCTGGTAGTGATTGCCGTCACCTCCGGCCGCGAAGTCGGTGTGGACCTGGAGAATGTTCGCCCGATACCGAAGGCACTTCAGCTGGCGAGGCGTTTCTTCTCGGATTCCGAGTTCAGGCTGCTGGAAGAAACTCCGGATTCGCAGCGCGACCGGGCATTTCTCGAGGTGTGGACTCGACGGGAAGGCACCGCCAAAGCGCGCGGTGACAGCGTGTGGAGAGGGCTCGCCAGCTGGAAGGACGGCGAGCTCGAGGAGTCCACGCGAGCTTCCCGGTTTACTGTGCAGCCAATCCCGCTCGGAGACGAGTTCGTCGGCGTAGTCGTTGCGGAGGGTGACGACTGGACGCTGCGGATGAACGGTCAATGGAAATGGTACGCTTCCTGAACTATCGGGGAGGCAAATGAAGCTCGCATCGATATTGGTCGCGCTGACGTTCGGAGCCGCTGCCTGCGCCCCACGAGTCTCCGTTCCAACCGAAGAGATCGAGCCGGCTGAGGCCGTTGGTGAGCTGGGAATGGATGACGTGAATGTCGAGTCCATCAACATGAACCCGTCGGTCCCGATGCTCAGCTCGAGGTCCGGCCCGGTAATAGTCCGGGCCCAGATACTGCTTGATCGCGCACGTTTTTCGGTCGGAGTGATCAACGGAACGGTGGGAAAGAACACGGACCTCGCGCTCTTCTGGTTCCAGAAATCGCAGGGGTTGCCGACCACTTCCGTTCTCGATTCGGCGACGTACGAGCGTCTCGTCTCTATCGCCGGAGCCGCTCCGGCCGTCACCCGGATTGTCGTGGATGCCGGGCTGATCGCTGGTCCATTCGTAGTGCTTCCAAAAGGCGTTTACGCGCAGGCCAAGCTCGGATGCCTGTGCTATGCGTCTGTCACGGAGAAGCTCGCCGAGAGGTATCACACCACGCTGGAGATGATGCGGAAGCTGAATCCCGGGGTTGGCTTCGCGGCGCTTCGGCCCGGCGACCAGATCTGGGTGCCGGCAGTCGAGACGAGCCCTGCGGCCGGGCGGCCTCGCGTGTCGCGGATCGAGATCGCGAAGAAGCAGTCGTACCTGCACGCCTACGACGCTGCGGGCAGGCTGGTTTATCATTTTCCATCGACCCTCGGCTCGCAGTACGATCCTTCGCCAACCGGCAACTTTCGAGTGACCGCCGTCGCCTGGGATCCAGTGTTCCGCTACAATCCCGCGCTATTCTCGGATGTGCCGGACAACAAACCGAAGGCAATGCTGCCGCCCGGTCCGAACTCACCGGTGGGAAGGGTTTGGATCGCGCTCTCGAAGGAGCACGTTGGAATCCATGGAACTCCGACTCCCGAGACCATCGGCTACGCGAGCTCGCATGGCTGCGTCAGGCTCACCAACTGGGATGCAGTGAGCCTTGCGCGTGCCACTCCCAGCGGAACTCCGGTCCGTTTCATAAAATGAAGCAACCAACCAGGAGGAACGATGCGACACGCTTTGGTAAATGCAGCGCTGGTATTTGGGGCAATGAGTTGCGGTGGTGGTAGCACAGGGCCTGATGGAGGAGGCGGCGGCGGCGGCGGTGGCGGAGGAGGTGGTGGCGGTGGCGGAGGTGTAACGTGTCCGGCCAACTCGGTCTGTCTCCGGGCGGCGGTGTTCGAACCGACGTCCATCACCGTGCAGAGGAATGCCAACCTCAGCTTCGTGAACGAGTCCGGGCTTCTGCACAACGTGATCTTCGAGGGTGGCAACCCTCAGGGCGGAGACATACCGAACCACGCCTCAGGCACGAATGTGCGAAGCTTCGCCACCGCCGGGACGTTCAACTTCCACTGCAGCATCCATGGCAATACGACCAGCGGAATGCGCGGTTCTGTGACTGTGCAGTAAGCCGAACCGCTAGCTCAAAGGAACGACTCGCCGTCGAGTCCCTTTGGCGGTGTGATGCCCAGTGCGGTCAATGCGCTGGGCATTACGTCTACCGTCCGGCGCGGAATCACTCGGGCGGGCCGGCTCAACAGCAGCGGAACCAGCATGTGGTCGCGATGCAGTGCCCCGTGAGATGACTCGTGGGGGATGGGCTCGTAGCGGGCCCTGAAGTCCCAGTTTCTCGCCGCCGACAATATGATTTCGCCTGACCGGGGCGCATCGGAGATGTGCGATATCTGCACGAGCGCGTCGGGATAGTCGCTCTCCCGCGTAACGTCATATGCCTCCCGCTCACCGAGGCGATCGTGATCTCCGATGCCCAGTGGGTCGCCCGCGCGCGGATGGTAAGAAATGCGTCCTTCGCTCCACGACATCTCGGCGTGGCCTCTGCCTCGTCCATGTACTTCACAACTGCCCGGCGCCACGGGGAGGATCATCAGATCCACCGACTCACGGCGGAGAAGCTCATCGCGAAGGGACCGCCATCGTCCGTCTAGCTGGCGAAGCCAGGGGCGCTCGCGTTGCGCGAGATCCAGGTAGACATGGGCCATGGCGTTGCCGCTCACCATCACCGCAACCTCGCCGCGAATAGAGTAGACGAAGGGATGTGCTATGGTCCTGAAACCCATGCCTCGCACAGCGCCCGCGAGATCGTCGTGAGCCAGCACCGGCGAGTGACCGTGATCGCTTACCACCCAGATATGCATTGACTCCCATGTATTTCTCCGTTCCGCATCGTGTCTGATCTCCGCCACGGCCTGATCCACGATCTGCATCCCCGCGTCAACGACCGCGCCCTCGTGTCCTTCGGCATGCGACGTCTTGTCGATTCCGGTGAGCGCGGCGAACACGAAATCAGGATTG
>JALYOO010000076.1 GCA_030856845.1 Gemmatimonadota bacterium | reverse complement strand
GTCCCAGGCAGGTCGGTTCTTTTCCGCCTGCAGGTACGCCGATTTTTTCGACGAACGGGTGCCGGCCGTTCAGCGCTGGGCACGGAGCGGCGTTCTCACACAATGGAACGCGCGGGATGTTGGCATTCTATGACGGCGGACTGTTTGTAGTAGACCTGAACTCAGCTGGCACACCGGTGAAGCTGGGCCAGTTCACCTACCCGAAGGACCGGCTGTTCGAAGCAAGCGCTGCCTATGTCGCTGCCGCACGCGTGAATGGACGCGACCTGGCCCTCGTATCCGAAGCGGATTTCATCGGACCAATGACAACCCTGGAAATCGAGGGTCCCTCTGCGGTGGCCGGCTCTAAGTTCGGGTGTGAGGCGATCTTCACGCTCTATGACCGGCAGAACAGGGCACAGCTTTATCGTCAGCCCGGTGGACAGGTGCGCGGCGTACTGGCTTATATCGGCCGCGGCTGTCCGATCAGTCGCGGTGGAGACATGCACTCCGACATGGCCATGATGCATGGCGTACCTCCAAAGGTTCCCGCCGATCCCTATCTGGCAGATCCGAGGGGCCGGATCGCAGTCGTGGACCGGGGCCGTCAGCCCACCCAGCCTGGCCTGGCCGCCGGGCCAGGATGTCAGATGGCGGAGCGCGTGAAGGCGGCCCAGGCCGCTGGTGCCAGCGCGGTTGTCGTTCTGCAGACGAGCACTACAGCTCCGGAGGCATTTTCGCCTGATGGTGACCCCGCCGGTGTGTCGATTCCCGTCGTGATGATCGACAAATCTGACGGCGATTCATTGCGTGCTGCGTTGTGCCCGTCGGTTGAAGGCGGAAAATGCGCGCGTGGTGCAACGGTAATGGCAACAATGCGCGACGTGCAGGGCGAGTGGGGAGCGTTAAGGGTGCTCGACGTCACCGACCCGGCAGCGCCTCGAGAGCTCGGCGTGCACCGAACTCCACGCTCTGCCGTGTTCCCCCCTGCGGATCTCAGCGTATTGTCGCCCCAGCGCGCTGCTGTGCGTGGGAGCATCGCGGTCGTGCCGTGGAACTCGGATGGCGCCCGCGTCATCGATCTCTCGGCCGGCGCACCACGCGAGGTCGCCTCGTTCATTCCGCCGGATGTCGCGGACCCGACCGGCGTGCTTCCAGCGAAGGCCTACGTAGTGAGTGTTGGCCTGCTGACGCTACCCTCAACCAGGGGCGCGGGTGCGCGGGAATATGTGGTACTCAGCGACGTCAACTCCGGTCTCTACGTTCTCGAAGCACCATGGTCATCGAAGCCCGCTACTGTCTCGCGCACCCGTTAGCGCTGTTCCCGACCGGCTCGCTGCACCCACAGCGTGCACTACGCGGTACCGCCAATGCTACGAGCATGTAGCTCCGAAGAGATCGCGTCCGCGAGGAGATTGAATCCAAGAACGGTGATCGTAATCGCAAGCCCCGGAAAGAGCGCGAGCCACCACGCCGATCGCAGATAGCCCTGCGCCTGTCCCGCCAGCATTCCCCAGGTGACGGCGTTCGGATCGCCAAGTCCAAGGAAGCCCAGGCTCGCTTCGATCAACAGCACCTGCCCGAACATCAGGCCAATCACGATGACAATGCTGGGGATCACCTGTGGGAGTATCACGGCGCCGAGGATGTGCGACCGGGATGCGCCAAGCGCTGTGGCTGCGAGAACGAATTCGAGATTGCGGAGGGCGACAACCTCACCGCGCACGACACGAGCCAGCACGGGCCACGAGGTAAGGCCAAGAGTAAGAACGACGCGGTCGATTCCCGGCCCGAAGAGGGCAACTGTCACGGCGACGAGAAAAAAACGCGGAAGAACCTGAAACAGTTCCGTCCCCCTCATCAGCAGGTCATCGATAACACCTCCCCTCGCTCCAGCGACGAGACCAACCGAGACGCCGCAAACCAGTGCGAGTAGCGAGACTGCGGTCGCGATCAGGAGTGACGTACGCGTTCCATAGAGTACGCCGCTGAACAAGTCCCGCCCGAGAGCGTCGGTCCCCATGAAATGGACGGACGATGGAGCCGCGAGAGGCGGACCGGAGAGCGAGAACGGATCCACGGTCGCAAGCAGCGGCGCCAGTATCGCCGTCGAGAGTATCAACGTCACGAACGCGAGGCCGATCACCCCCGCTGGACGAATGGCGACCGCGATAAACCTCGTGGAGAGGCCCGACTCCTCTACAATCGACGTTACCGCGGCTCCCACCTCAGCCAAGCCTGATTCGCGGATCGATTGCGGCATGCACCAGGTCGGTCACGAAGTTCGCGACAACCACCGCGAATGAGATCATTGTGAAGAGGCCCAGCAGTACCGGCGTGTCACGAGCCTGCAATGACGTCACGAGCAGTCGTCCGATTCCCGGCCAACCGAAGACGATCTCGACAACGGCGGCGCCCGCAATCAGTTGGCCTGTGCGCGCGCCGATGACGGTGATCGCGGGCATGAGCGCGCGCGGCATCGCGTGACGGGCGATGACAAGTAGCTCACCAACACCTTTCGCGCGTGCGGTCCGCACATGATCGCGCGCGAGCTCGTCGATCAATCCACTGCGTGTCAGGCGCACAAGCACCGCAAGCTCCTGTGATGCCAGCACGAGTGCGGGCAATGCGAGGTGCCGCATGATGTCGAACATGCGGGCAAGACCTTTTGTCGCACTGCCAGCCGAGGTCATTCCCTGAACCGGAAAAAGATCGAGCTGAAATGCGAGAAACAGAATTGCAATCTGGCCAACCCAGAACACGGGAGCGGAATAGAGGAAAAGCGCGACCGAATTTATGCCCAGATCCCGGACCCTTCCCGGACTACGCGCCGCTATCGCGCCAAGCGGAACGGAAATGAGCACTGCGAGCATCAGTGCCGTGCCGGTGAGCAGCAAGGTCGCCGGAACACGCTCCATGATTACGCCGAGTGTGCTCCGCCCGTGAACGTAGGAAACTCCGAGATCCCCAGTAGCAACTCGAGCAAAGTATGTCGCCAGCTGCTGCGGCAACGGGCGGTCAAGGCCGAATCTCTCCCGCATGAACGCGTAGTATTGGGCATCACCATGCTCGCCCGCCAACGCGACTACCGGATCGCCCGGTGCAAGGTGAATCAGCAAAAAAGCAATCAACACGACGCCGATCATCGTCGGGATGACCTGGACCAGTCGTCTCAGGACGAACTGTCCGCTCACCGGCTGCAGCTCGCGGTCGCGGCAAAATGCGGAGAGATGCCGAAGCCACTGCATCGCGAGTGGAACGCCCGTGTGTTCAGTGTCTCCACAAGCCAGATGTATGGCTGGTCGCGGACGGCTATTTCCTGAATCTCCCGATACAGCCGCCGCCGTCTGCTGACATCCAGTGCCGAAGCCGCGCTGTCAAAGAGGCTGTCGACGACGCTGTTGCGATAGGCCGCAGTGTTTGAGAAAGGCACTGGGCCGATGCTCGAGGACATGTACTGGCGCCGCACTCCGATTTCCGGATCGGTTCCATTGCAGTAGGCGACTATCGCCATGTCGAAATCGCGCGCGGTGAATACGGTCTGACTGAAAATCGCCGGCTCCAGCCCTTCGACGCGGAGATCGATTCCAACGGCGCGGAGCTGGGCACGAAGCAGGTCGCCGTAATTTGCCTGCGAAGGCATGACGGTGAACCTCGCCGTCAGGGGAGTGCCGTCAGCTACGCCGGGGACTCCATGCGCGGTGCGCACGCTGCTTCCCTTCCGCCGCCAGCCAGCCGCGTGCAGCAGGCGGCCAGCCGCGGCCGTGTCAAAGCGAGCCATCGGCAGGCCGGATGCATGGGCGAACTCGATCCCCGATGATATCGGGGCATCCGCCACGCGCCCCTCGCCGAACAGCACACGCTCGAGGAACTGATGCCGGTTGACGGCATGAGCGATCCCCCGACGAAAGCGAATATCACGCGCCATCGGCCGATCGAGGTTGAAGCCGATAGTGGTTATGCAGTTGCTGCCGCCGGAATATCCCGCGGTCTGCATCACGCGAAAGCGAGGATCCCGCCTAAGCCGCGCCCGTTCAGGACCGGGAACGCCGAACAACCAGTCCACTTCTCCCGCTTCTAGCGCGATAACCTGCGTACCTGGGTCGGGAATAATGCGGAGAACGATTTCACTGATTTGAGGCGGCCCGCGAAAGTAGTCAGCGTTGGCCGCATATCGGATTTCCGCGCCGGAGCGGTACGAGACGAAGCGAAACGGTCCGGTTCCCACAGGTGCGATGTTCGCAGGATTGCGCAGAGGATCGGTGCCGGCAAACACGTGCTTCGGCATGATGGGCGCTTCCTCGACATCAAGCTGCTGAAGAAGTGGAGCGTAGGGCCGGCGGAACCGGAACTCGACGGTGGAGTCGTTTGGCGCGTCGACGCGAAGCAACTTCGCGCGGAGAGAGGCCCGAGTCCGTGAATGGAAGTTCAGCAGGAGCTCATCGAATGTGAACTTGACGTCGGCAGATGTGAACTTCCGTCCATCGTGCCAGCGGACATCGCGCCGCAGATGAAACCGGTACAGCGACCCGGAGTCTTCTACTTCCCATCGCACGGCTAGCTCGGGAAGCGGCTTCAATTTGTCATCGAGCGCAACGAGTCCGTTGTAGAGCAGGCCCGCCACGGTGTGAACGCTGCCGTTCGTCGTGATCGCGCTGTTCAAATGCCCAGGATCAGTGGTGATGGCGGCCACGAAGGGCCGTGCACCGGCGCGGCTCGACTCAGGCGTGCAGTCGGTAACACCGAGCATCACCGCTGCGCTACCCAGCACCGCAACGGATCTCGCAGCCAGAGCGGTCCCAGTCAGGTTCGCCGTCCAGTGATTCTCAGGCGGGGCAATATACCGAAGCGACAATCAGTCAGCCACACTCGGCCAAAAATGAAAATGTGTCCCATATTAATCCATGATTCGGGTTGCCTCCGTCGATCTGTTGCGCGGTGCAGTCATGATCCTGATGGCGCTGGATCACACGCGCGATTTTTTCAGCAGGCTGCGGTTTGCCCCCGAGGACCTGGCGCGGTCCTACCCGGCGTTGTTCATGACGCGGTGGGTCACGCACTTCTGCGCACCGATTTTCTTTCTCCTCGCCGGAGTCGGCGCGTCGCTCTCGCTGTCCGCTGGAAGGTCGAGGAAGCAACTCTCTTTTTTTCTGCTGACACGCGGCCTGTGGCTGGTATTCCTCGAACTCACCCTGATTCATTTCGGCTGGTGGTTCGCCTACCAGCCGCCGTTCATCCTCGTTGTGATCTGGGCGCTTGGATGGTCGATGGTAATCCTGTCGGCGCTCGTGTTCCTCCCCCACCGCGCGATCGCCGCGATCGCGCTCGTCGCCATCTTCGGACACAATCTGCTGGACGGCATACGCCCGGAATCATTTGGCGCGGTGGCTCCCGTATGGAACGTGCTTCACGCGCCCGGCATGGCCGTACCGGGGAAAATCATTGTGGGCTACCCGTTGATTCCGTGGTCGGCGGTCATGGCGCTCGGCTTTACACTCGGCGACGTTTTCCGCTGGGAGGCTTCCAGGCGAAAGCGGTTCCTCATTCAGATGGGTGGAGCGGGAGTCGTTCTGTTCGTTCTGCTGCGCAGCGTCAACGGCTATGGCGACCCGGTACCGTGGGCGCCGCAGCGAAGCGCAGCGATGACTGCGGTCTCGTTCCTCAACACACTCAAGTATCCCCCGTCGCTGCTCTTTCTGCTGATGACGCTCGGCCCTGCACTGATTGCGCTTGCGCTCTTCGAACGCGCGCGCGGCCGTGTTGTCGACGCCATCAGCATAATTGGAAGAGTGCCGCTGTTCTACTACGTGACTCACCTTTACGTGATCCACGCTCTCGCCAGCGGATTGGCGTTGTGGCAGGGGGGACAGGCTGCGTTCCTCGGTCTCGACACCGGAAGCTTTCCGGCCTGGTATGGCACCGGGTTGCCGGGCGTTTACCTGGCGTGGGCGATCGTTGTGACAATTTTGTACTTTCCGTGCCGCTGGTTCGCGCGCGTTAAATCCACCCGGCGCAACTCGTGGCTCGGATACATGTAGCCAACCGCACAGAAAGCGGCTTATTATGAGCTGTGGATCTGGTTGTTACGGAGTGGCTCCAAAAGAAACTACCTGCACATGAGTGACACGTGACTAATATTGTGGAGACCCAGTCGGTTCGGCTAAGGATTGCAACGCAGCATCGCGCGATAAACGGCGCTAGCGTGGCTCACGCGGGAGGTAGGAATGTGTCTAGCGATTCCGGGCAGGATCGTCGAGTTTCTGCCGTCCGAATCTCACCTTGCCGTCGTCGAGGTGGCGAAGGTACGTCGCCGGGTCAACGTCGACCTGCTGCGTGAGGAGGGGCTCGCGATCGACGACTGGGTACTCATCCACGTTGGTTTCGCGATGAGCAAGATCGGAATCACCGAGGCGGAAGAACAGATGCGTCTGCTAACGATGCTCGGTGAGGACCGGCTGGCAATGGAAGAGCTGGAAGGCTATCGATTCGGATGAGCCGCCAGGTGCGATCCCGCGCTGGCGCGCGTCTTCCCGGGGAGGCAGCATCATGAAGTTCGTCGACGAGTTCCGCGACCCGAAGCTCATTCGGCAGGCGGCGCAGGAGATTCGGCGGCTGGCGAGGGCGGACCGGCACTATCGCCTGATGGAGGTGTGCGGCGGGCATACGCACGCTATCTACCGCTTCGCCCTGCAGGACGTGCTTCCCTCCAACATCGAGCTGGTGCACGGGCCGGGCTGTCCGGTCTGCGTGCTGCCGATGGGCAGAGTAGACGATGGACTGTCCCTGGCAAGCCAGCACGGCGTAATAC
>JALYOO010000060.1 GCA_030856845.1 Gemmatimonadota bacterium | reverse complement strand
GCGAATGTCAGCTCGGTGAGATATCCGGTGAGCGAAGTCTTCGTCGGGTCGCGCCGGTAGTTCTCCTTGTCGGGACGCTGAAAGTACCGCGCGGGTGACAGCTGCAGGGCATCGATCGATTCAGGGCTTCCCACGTTGTGACTCACGACCACCGCGCCATCGAACGCCCACGTGCGGTTGGACCACGCGTGGTTCCAGTCCACTCCTCCAACATAGGCCGCGGTGCGAAACAACGGCTCGAGCTCCGGCTTGTCGAGGTCGCGATGCACAGCCGTCAGGCCGAGTCCCACTGTGGTGCTGCCTTCGCGGATGTCACGCTTCACGCGGCCGATGAAATAGTTCGCCAATGGTTCCACTGTCGCGCGGTCATCGACACCAGCTGTATTTCGGAACACCGCTTCCTCTGGAGTCGTCACAGCGTCGAGCAACCCCACCGACCAGCCTCCGCGACTGCGCCCCGTGAGCTTCGCGGCACCGGCGATCGTCGTCTCCAGCGGGGCGTCGACGAAGGTGACGTTGGAGCCGCCGATGAACCGCTGTGGCGACCGCCCGATACGCCGCGGATGAAAGAAGGTGTAGCCGTTGGACGTGTTCTGAGAACGCATCTCGCCGAAGCTGAAAATGCTGGAGCCCTCGACGAAGAACGGACGCCGCTCGGGAAAAAATGTCTCGAAAGCGGAAAGGTTCACCACCGCCGGATCGACTTCGACCTGGCCGAAATCGGGATTGATCGTCGCGTCCAGCGTGAAATTACTGGTGATGCCGTACTTCAGGTCGACCCCGACTCCCGGCGCGATCTCATTTCGCTTTTGAAATGGATTGTTCCGCTCGGCGCCGGGGTTCTTGTTCTTGGCGAGAACGTACGGAACGAGCTCGACCCTGCGCCTCGACGGAGGATTGCCCAGACCTGTGAGGTGTCCGTAGCGGTTGATGCCTTGCTGCTGAGACTTGGGCGTGAAAGAGAATTGGGAGACCTCCGCCTTGCGCGCGATCTTGCGGCCGAGCTGCAGGCCCCAGCTTTGATCGGCCTGGCTCCGGCTGTAGCGCAGCTGCGAAAGTGGAATTCGGAATTCGGCGGTCCAGCCGACTGAGTCAACGGTCGCCTCGCCTTCCCACACCGCATCCCAGGAGTTGTCCTGATTGCCATTGGAGCTGACCGTTGCGTCACGTCGCGCACCGCCTGCTGAAAGGCGGAAGATCACCGCGCTCAGGTGATCGTGATAACTGTCGAGGGTTACCTCGACGAGGTCGCCTTCGATCGATTCGTCGCGCCGGGCGAGCTGCGACTGAATCGCGCGTGGCTCGCGGTCGTACAGCCGCATTGCCACGTAGACAGCATCGTCATCGATGAGGATTCTCGCCTCGGTTCGTTCGGAAGCCGGTTGCCCCTCGTTCGGATCGTACTGCCGGAAGTCGGTCACTGGCGTGGCCGCCTGCCATGCCGCCTCGTCCATCCGCCCATCGATCTCCACGGCGCCGTTGCGCCGAGCCGCTACCGCCGTCGGCGCCTGGTCGTGTGGCCTTGCTGTCGTCGCTGCGGCTGCAGCGGTGGTCTGAGTGGTCGCGGGCCTCGGGTGCATTGCGATTGTGCAACACATTGTTACGGCGACGATGGAGGACTTTGTAGCAAGTCGATTCATGCGACTGAAACCAGACAAGGTGGGGACGAGTGACCACGCGAGTACTTTGACAGGGGTTCGCGACAGAACGTTTGAGAGAGATTCCCGGCGGAGTGTGTTGCCGGATGGGTGTGCTGAATTTTCAGCATAACACATCGGTTTGTCAAGCTGCGTGATGTTTCATCGAGTCAATTGGGCTAGGCTGGCTCACGCGCTCGCTGAACTTTAGACTCCAAACGTGAAAGAGCCTCTTCCGGTTTCCCTTCCTCGACGCATCCTGCTCGCCGACGGCGACGCGTTCTACGTTGCCGTCGCCCGGCTGGCGGACCCCGACGGGGCGGGCAAGGCGCCTCTTCTCATTGTCGGTGGCTCTCGCGAAAGCCGGGGCGTCGTGTGCTCGGCGTCCTGGGAGACGCGGAAATTCGGCGTGCGCTCCGGGATGCCGATCTCACGCGCCTTACGACTGTGTCCGGAGGCGACGTGTGTTCCCGTTCCGCGGAAGGCGTGCTCCGTCAAGAATCATGAGATCCGTGAAGTACTGGAGCGATTCGCGCCGGTCGTCGAGGGCGCGAGCATCGACGAATGGTACCTCGACATGGGCGGGACAGAAGGCGTGTACCATCATGAAGCTCTCACTGACACCGCTCATCGAATACGAAATGCGGTGAGTGAGGCAGTCGGTTTGTCGATCTCGATTGGCGGGGGCACGAACAAGCTTGTCGCCAAGCTCGCGGTGGAGCGCGCGAAACCCAAGCCCGATAGCGGAGCGAACGGAGTGCACATCGTCGAGCCGGGCGACGAAGCGGACTTCCTGCGGACGTTCTCCCTTGCCGAGATTCCGATGATCGGGCCCAGATTCCAGCAGCGACTGGCAAAGGTCGGAATGGTCACGGTGCCGGATGTCCTTCAGCATGACCTGACCGCGCTGCAAAGCTGGTTCAGCGAGAGAGAAGCCGGCTGGCTATGGCATCGTGTGCGCGGTATCAGCGATTCGGAAGTTGGAACAGGCGGCGGTGACGCGAAGAGCATCAGCCGGGACGAAACGTTCCCGCAGGACCTTCACGAGGACGCCGACCTCGAGCATGAGCTCGTGTCGCTCGTAACTCGCGCGGCGTTCGACATGCGGAACGATGGAATGACCGCCCGCACCGTGACTGTCCGCATACGAGACAGGGATTTCCGGACTCGATCCGCACAGCGGACATTGCCTCAACCAGTGGTTGCGGACCGGGTAATCCTGAGCGTTGCCCGTGAGTTGCTGGTGAAGTTGCGGGCTGCGCGCCGTGTTCCCGCTCGTCTGCTCGGTGTAGCGTTTTCCTCTCTCGCCCACGCTCCTGAAGAAAGCGAGCCGGACCTCTTGAAGTCGGCGGCCAAAGTTCAGGGCGAGGAAACCGAGCGTGACCGCGTAATTGCGCGGACGGTGGATCGGGTGAGGGACAGATTCGGCGCGAAAGGAATTCTGCCGGCGTCACTGACACGGAACGGAAACCGGTAATCGTGCTACCCTCGCCTGTCAGGCGGCCGCTGACAGGCTGGACTCGCTGGCCGATGGCGAGCTCGGCGCCACTCTGCGCAGCGAAATAACCGCCACGATCGCCATGACGACAACTATCACGGCGCTGATCACCGCCACGAGCTCGACTGATTGCGCAAATGCATCGCGCGCAGTCGCCGCAAGGCCGTTTCCTGCCTGTCCGCTGAGGCGCTCGGCGACCCCCATGGCCCCTCCCAGAGTTGCTCGCGCTGTCTCAGCCGCCTCCTCCGGAATGTCGCTCAATGCTCCCTCACTCATGCTACGGCGATACGACGCCGTTCCGATGCTGCCAAGCACTGCCATGCCCAGCGCAATTCCGAGCTCGCTCGACGTTTCGGAGATCGCCGACGCCGCGCCGGCGCGATCGGGAGGAGCGACCGTCATGATCATGTCGGTGGTGAGCGTCATCGCCGGATTGAGGCCGGTGGAGATGATGATGAATGACACAACGATAAAGGCGAGGCCGGCGCCGTTGCCGACCCGACTCATCACCACCATGCCAACCGCGGAAAGCACGAGCCCTCCACCCATCACGTAAGCCGGCCGGATGCGCCGAGCGATTGCCGGCGTCAGCATCGCCGCGGTCATTCCCGCGGCGGTCCACGGCAGCATCCACAGCCCGGCCTGCAACGGCGACATACCCAGCACGAGCTGCATGTACTGCGCGACAAAGAGATAGATGCCGCCCATGGCCGTCAGTGCCACGAGCTGAGTACACACTGACGCACTGAATGCAGGTACTTCGAATAGCCGGAGGTCGATCAGCGGATCATCGAGCCCCCGCTGCCGAACGACGAACGCGGTTGCGAAAGCAAAGCCGGCGACGATCGCCACACCCGGAATGACACCAAGCCCATCCTGTGCGAGCTGCTTGATTCCGTAGATGATGCAAAGCATCGCCAGCAGCGAAAGGCCGGCGCTCAGCAGATCGAGTCGTCCCGCATTCGGATCCTTGTTCTCCGGCAGCAGCATTGGGCCGAGGACAAGCAGCAACGCCATGACGGGAACGTTGAGCAGAAAGACAGAGCCCCACCAGAAATGCTCGAGCATCACTCCGCCAAGCAATGGACCGACGGCACCGCCCACCATGAAGCTGTTGAGCCACACCGCGATGGCGACGGTGCGCTGGCGCTGCTCATGAAACATGTTGCGAATCAGGGCGAGGGTGGACGGCATCAGTGTTGCGCCGGCGACCCCAAGCAGCGCGCGCGTCGCGATCAGCATCCCGGCGCTGTTCGAGAACGCCGCGACTGCTGAAGCAACCCCGAATGCCGCCGCTCCGATGAGTAGCAGTCTGCGCCGGCCGATGCGATCTCCAAGCGTGCCCATGGTGATCAGCGATCCGGCGATGAGAAACCCGTAGATATCGACGATCCACAGCAGTTGGGCGCTGGTCGGCTCGAGGTCGGCGCTCAGTGCCGGCACCGCCAGATGCAGGACGGTGAGATCCATCGCCAGCAGAAAGCAGGGCAGAGCGAGAACGGAAAGCCCGATCCACTCACGGCGCCCGGCGCGCGGCTCCTCGACTGCTGTTGCATTCGTCATGACAACGCAATGTAAAAAGCCGCGGGTTGGCGTGAAATTGTATCTTTCCCGGATGCCGCCTGGCTCGCCGCGCCGCCGCCCCCGATCCCGCTACGCCCGAAAGGAGCAGGAAGGGACGTCACTCCCGACATCCCGTAACGCCTACAGTGCGACACGCGAGTGGCTGCTCAACAGGCACGGGCCGGTTTGCGCGTACTGCGAAAGAAAGATCAAAGCGAGTCTCATCACGCTCGACCACGTGACGCCGCGCAAGGGCAAAACGGCCTACGACCGGCGCGACAACCTCGTCCTCGCCTGTCCGGCATGCAACATCGACAAGGCCGACAAGTCGTTCCTCGCATTTCTGCTGGCGCGAAAGTCGCGCGCGGCGGCCGTTCTACGGTATGGCGATCACCTGAGCGGAATGTTGATCAAGCTCGCCAGCGAGATCGCCGGCCCCGAAGCCACGGCGCGCGCTGCGCGGCTCGCTGACCCGGATTACCCGTACCTCGATTGACCGCTCGTACAATATTCGTTCGACATACACCTCATCGTTCAATGGAGTGCATGTGATCAGGATACTGCTGTTGATCGGACTGGTGGTGCTCGTCTGGGCGGTGTTCGCATTCAACCGGCTGGTGCACCTGCGCAATCAGGTGCGCACCGCGTGGGCGGATATCGACGTGCAGCTCAAGCGGCGGCATGATCTCGTGCCTCAGCTGGTCGCTGCAGTGAAGGGTTACGCGGGTCACGAGCGCGGTGTGTTGACCGCGGTGACCGAGCTGCGCGCGCAGGCAATGTCATTGACCAGTCCAGCGCGTCTCGGCCAGGTGGAAAACTCCCTCGAACAGGCGCTGACGCAGCTCTTTGCGCTCAAGGAAGCGTATCCTGATCTCAAGGCCAACGAGAACTTCCTCCAGTTGCAGCGCGACCTCGTTCAGGTGGAGGACCAGCTGCAGTACGCGCGCCGGTTCTACAACGGGGCGGTACGCGATTTCAACACGGCCATTCAACGATTTCCCGGCATGTTGATCGCTCACGGCGCCGGCTTCGCCGAAACCGAGTTCTTCAGCGCCGATGAAGAGGACCGTGCGGTCGTACCGGTACAGCTGTCATGACGATGAAGCGCATCCTGCTCTCATTGGCGGCGTGCACTTGCTTTGAGTTCGTGACGCCGACATCGTCGGCGGCGCAGGAGCGAATCCGCTCGTACGACACTCGCGTCGATATCCGCCGTGACGGCTCGGTGGATGTTACCGAGCGCATCACCGTTGTCGCCGAGGGCCAGCAGATCCGGCGCGGGATCTACCGCGACTTCCCGACGCGATACACGGACCGTTTCAACAATCGTGTGAAGGTCGATCTCGAGGTGCTCGGAGTCGAGCGAAACGGAAGGCAGGAGCCGTGGT
>JALYOO010000044.1 GCA_030856845.1 Gemmatimonadota bacterium | reverse complement strand
GCGTGTCGTACATGAAAGCCTACCGACGCGATATCACCCGGTTGAGAGCGCAGCTGCTCTGGAGTGAGGCCGTCGAGCGCGGCTCGCACCGCCTCGCGGCAGTAAGTGAGACCGAAGGCAACCGGCTGCAGCATCGGCGCGATCCCGGGAAGTGGCCCGCGCAGCCATGGTTCGGGACGCTGGGTCACAGCCTACCGGAGTCGAGGCACTGCAGGTTCTCGCTACGAATTAGTCTCCGGTGAACGAGAATGGCGTTCACTCTCCACACGTAACGGAAGGGTTCAGGGCGCCGCTCAACCCGGGGATCTCGAAGCGCGCTTTCGCTTCTGCTTGACCTTACCCGTGTCTTCAGGCCTCCGACCAACGAACACTTCCAGTGTTCCGGGATCCACCTCCGAATGATCGAACGGCACCACGCTCGCCTCGAATCCTGCTTCAGTTAGAAGGCGCAGCCACTCCCCGCGCGCAAAAAGCCCCTCTACGTGCCGGTCGTGCTCCACCCGCACGGTTCCGTCAGGCGAGCGAACCATAATGGCGTAGTCGGCGATATACGTCTTGTCAGTCGGGTCTGGATCCCATGTCCATTCCAGATAGCGAACGCTCACGTCCTCGCCGTCGTCGCCTCCGTGATCGGTCGACGGCCTGAAGTTCTCCACGACATGATCTGGTGCGAACAGCGCTACACCTCCCGGAGCGCAATGCAGGAATGCGGTCTCGATGGCACTCCGGAGATCTTTATCCGTGGTCATGTAACACACGGCGTCGTGCACGAACACGGCGTCGAACTCGCGGCCGAGTCTCACCGTCCGCATGTCGCCCTCGATGTGCTCGCACTCGGGGTTGAGCGCTTCGCTCACCTCGAGCATTCCGCGAGCGATGTCGACGAGGACCATTTCGAAGTGCACCTTCAGATGAAAGGCGTTGTTCCCCCCGCCGCTGCCCAGCTCGAGCACGGTGCGCAGCGGCCGTTCGCTCGCGTCCTCGAGCGTCCGGCGGTAGAAGTTCGCCTCTTCGGCGTAGTCAACCGGCGACGAAAACACCGGCCATGACGCGGCCAGCTCTCCGTAGATCTTCTGTGTGGGCTTCTCGTCTCTAGCCGCCGAAGTGAGGCGCTTCGGGGCGCGTTTCACTGCGCGTACCGGAGTATGTCGTACACGTACCGCACGCCGAAGATGACGTTCTCCACCGACAGTCGTTCGTTGTTGCCGTGAACTCCCCGCTGGCGCTCGACCTGCTCCGTCTTGAACGGGTCGATAGCGTATGTGACGATCCCCAGCTTCCTGTATGTGGGGCGATCAGTCGCACCAGTCTGCATCGGAGTCGTCACGAACGCATTCGGCTCGCGCTCCTTCACCGCACGCTCGATAGCGCGGAACAGGTCAGTATCGACCGGGCTCTCCAGTGGCGTCTTGGGCTCGAGAATGGTGCTCCACACCACAGCGGTATCGTTCACCAGCGTCTTGAGCGTTGCCAGCATCTGAGCCGGATCCGTGTCGGGCAACAGCCGGATGTCGATCTCCGCGCTCGCCTCGGGGGGAATCACGTTGGTCTTGTTCGAGCCCGTCATTCCCGTCAGTGAAATCGTGTTGCGCAGGTATGCGTTCCAGTAGACGTCGCTCAGTATCCACTCGCGAGCTTCGGGATTCTCCAGCGCCTTGGTCACGTTGGCGAGCCAGCTTTTTCTTGGTTCCGGATACAGCCGCGAGATGTCGCGAAAGAATTTCTCGACGCCCGGGGTGGCGTGCAATGGCGTTTCGTACTTCGCGATCTTGTCGAGCGCAGCCACGAGCCGCGGCACCGGATTCTGCTTGGTTGGACGCGAGCCGTGCGACGGAGTTCCCTTTACAGTGAGCCGTTGCCAGAAAGTTCGCTTCTCCGCGACACCAACCGAGAAATAGTCTACCTTGCCGTTCTTCACCGAATTTTCGGTCGCTTCGGTGATGATGTACTCGACATCCTTGAGCAGATCGGCGTGGTTCTTCACGAACACCAGCGCGCCCGTCGATGTGAACTCCTCGTCCGAATTGGCGATGAACACGATGTCACGGTTAAGACGAACCCCGGAACGCTTGAGCGCTATCATCGCCATCAGGTGCGCCACTGCCTCGCCCTTCATGTCGATCGCTCCGCGCCCCCAGATGTATCCGTCTTTGGTTATTCCCCCGAACGGATCGACAGACCAGAAAGCAGGAGTGGCCGGTACGACGTCCATGTGGTTCACCAGCGCGATTGCTTTCTTGCTGCCATTCCCCTTGAGGCGCGCGTAGAGGTTGACGTGTCCCGAGCCGAGCTCGGCGGAGTCGTAGAGCTGAACCGGAATCCCCTCGCGCTCCAGAATCTGCTTGAGGAACCGCGCCGCGACGATCTCATTGCCGGGCGGGTTCGTCGTATTTATTCGCAGATACTCGCTCAGTAGCCGCTGGCTTTCAGTCGCCAGGGCATTCCAGTCCGGGGTACGCCCGGCAGTCTGCGACAAGCCGAAGCTGGGTGAGACGGAGAGCGCGGCGAGAGCCAGGAGTGCTATTCGCATTGGTTCTTTGAGATGCAATTGTCGTGGTGGGTGGAGGGTCGAAATTGCGGCGATGCGACGCCGTCGCGCAATGATATGCCGGGCGATCCGGAGCAAACCCTGCCGCGTGCTGAGGCCGCACCTCGGGTGCTATCAGACACTTGCGTCCTGCCGGGATGCATGGGATAATCGCCCGTCCCCTCAATGGTTAGTTCGATGAAAGGAATCAAGCTCGTCACTTCTCTCGGCGTCGCGTTCGCCCTCGCGGGCTGCGCCTCTGCGCCCCGATCAGGCCAACCCGCCGGTGCGTCGCCCCCTGATGCGCCCGCCGCGTCAGGCATCGCCGCCAAAACCGCCGGCATGCAACGCATCGACGGCTTCATTCCCCTGTATCTGGACTCGAAACAAGGCAAGATCTTTCTCGAGCTGCCGTCCGACTCGATGCGCGCCCTCATGTTCGTCGGGCTCGCGACAGGACTTGGATCGAACCCTATCGGCCTCGACCGCGGTGCCGGCGGTGACTCGTACATCGCCCGATTCGACAAGAACGGCGAGCGGGTGCTGGTTGTGTTCGAGAACTGGAACTATCGCAGCTCCGCGCGCGAGAATCCCGCACACGTGCGGACTGTGTTCGAGTCGTTTCCGCCGAGCACGACCGCTGCTCTGCCTATCATTGCAGAGGAGCGCGGAAAGATCGTGGCCGACGCCACCGATTTCTTCATGCGCGACTGGAACGATGTGTCCGGAACTCTCACCGCGAGCAACGAAGGCAGCTATTCCGTGGCTCGCGATCGGTCCAGCATTTACCGGCCGTACACGAAAGCGTTTCCGGAGAACAGCGAGATCGACGTAGCTCTGACATTCACGACGCAGGGCCGCCCCGGTCAGACCGTTGCCTCCATTGTCCCCGAAGGGCGGTCGTTCACTCTGCGGCAGCATCTCTCGCTTCTCAAGCTGCCGGATGACAACTATCGGCCGCGCGTCCTGGATCCACGCGCTGGATTTTTCGGCATCACTTTCAAGGACTACGCACAGCCGATTCAGAACGCGCTCGAGCAACGGTGGATCGCGCGTCACCGGCTCGAGCGGGTCAATCCGGCCGATCCCTCCAGCCCAATCAAGAACCCGATCATCTATTACATCGATCGAGGAATTCCGGAGCCGATTCGAAACGCGACACGCGAAGGTACGAGCTGGTGGGTGCAGGCGTTCGATCAGGCAGGATTGCGAGGCGCGTTCAAGGTGGAGGATCTGCCTGAAGGCGTCGATCCGATGGATGCCCGCTACAATGTCGTGCAGTGGGAAAACAGGAACGAGCGCGGATGGTCCATTGGCGGGTCGATGGGAGACCCCCGCACCGGTGAGATACTCAAGGCGCAGGCGCGAATGGACAGCCACCGCGCTCGCACCGACTACAATCTTTACGCTGGCCTGATGGGCGCCGACCCGTCCGCCGCAGACACAGCCTTCGTCCTCGCAAGAATCCGTCAGGTGACGGCCCACGAGGTCGGGCACACGCTCGGAATGGCGCACAACTACATCGCATCGATCAGCGAGCGCGCGTCCGTGATGGACTACCCACCGCCGCGTGTCCGGCTGAACTCGAGAGGCGACATCGACATCTCGACCGCATATGGAATTGGACCCGGGGCATACGACGTGTTCGCTGTGCGATGGGGTTACGGGATATTCCCAGCGGCTTCGGAACAGGATTCTCTTCGCGCCATCATCACCGACGGCCTGAGGCGAGGGATGCTGTTTCTGTCAGACGCGGACGCCAGACCCGACTTCGCATCGGACCCGCGAACGAATCTATGGGACGACGCCGGTGGACCTATGGAGTTTCTGAGTCACCAGATGGCGGTGCGTCGAGTTGCAATGTCGCGTTTCGGCGAGCGCAACATCCGCGTTGGCGAGCCGATCGCCCTGCTCCAGGAACGTTTTGTCCCGGTCTACCTGATGCATCGCTTCGCGATCAATTCACTGGCCAAGACGATCGGTGGAATGGAGTACAGCAACGCGATTCGCGGCGACCGGCTGCAGGCAACGCGTCCCGTCGATGGCGCCACCCAACGACGCGCTCTATCCGCACTCGTGAGCGCGCTCCGTCCCGCCGAGCTGTCGATACCCGACACCATTATCACTCTCCTCGGGCCAAGGCCGTTTTCCTATGGCCCGTACGTCGAGCTCTTCAACAGCCGTACGCGGCCCACATTCGACGAGCTCGGCGCTGCCCGAACCCTCGCCCAGATGGTAGCCGACGCAGTTCTTCAGAGAGAGCGTTCGGCCCGCCTCATCCAGTTCTCGACTCGGGGCAGCTCCCCGCTGACACTCGGAGAAACAATCGCCGCGCTCACTGATACGTGGAGTGCCGGCGCACGAGGCGGCTCGCCCAAAATGGCAGCGCTCCGTCGCGTGGCCGAGCGCGCGGTGGCCGACAGGCTATTGATGCTCGCCGCCGACAGGGAGGCTGCGCCCGAAGTTCGCTCGCTGGTCGAGCTGAGGATGGACGCATTGCGCAGGCGGGCGCAGTCGATGTCGGCTGCGGGAACGGAGCCCGAGCGGGCACACTGGACGTCCATCGCCGCTGATTTCACGCGATGGCTCGAGAGGCGGGAGCTTCCAACGCCGACGCCGGCGCTTCGCGCGCCCCCGGGTGATCCATTCGGATCTGATGGCTGAGTCTTGGGTGGCTCGTTCCGCTGAAGCTGTATCTGTCTGCCAGCGTCGTCTTCTTTCTGTTGATTCAGCTGCCGTGGGTGAGATCGCCACTCGAAGGCAACTTCAGGCTTACCGCCTCCGACCGCGCAGCTTTGGACTCGGCAAATGGACGGATTGCCGATTCAACCGGTCGCTCCGCAGATCGCGTGCGCGTTATCGCTCCGACGTCGATCGATGCGACTGACACTACGGCGCAGACATCCATGGAGAGGATCGTTCAAAAGCGGGCGAAGCGCCTGGCCGCGATGTCGGAGAGCGATCTGCGGGAGTATGTCCTCGGGAGTTTTGCACGATATCTGCCGAACGTGTTGCTCGGGATGGTGCCGCTATTCGCATTTTTTCTCTGGCTGCTGCATCGCAAGTCCGGCCGCCTCTATGCCGAGCATCTCATCTTCGCATTGCACTTTCACGCATTCTTTTTCGTCGCGGCAACTCTGATGACGCCTGAGTCCGGATCTCATCGATCCGGTCTTTACGGTCTGGATCTTCGTCTATCTGTTCATCGCGATAAGGCGTGTATACACCGAATCCCGGCTGCGCACCGCGGGAAAGTACCTATTGCTGGTGCCGGCATGCCTGATCTGCCTGCTGTTCGCGACCATGGGCGTGCTGCTGCTCATATTCGCCCAGGCGAATTGAAGAATCCGTCTGCTGTGCTCAGCTATCTCTGAGGCCCTGTGCGCGCGGGGGGCGGCGGTTCCGGCAGCATCTCTATTCGCCGCTTGAACTCAGCGTAGCTCGGCAGATCCTGCAGCAGTCCACCTCGCCTGTCGGCCCCGCTGGATTCGATCAGGCGCCGCGAATTCTGAATGCGCGACTCTTCCAGCGGGTGTGACGCGAACCACACGTCCACAACAGTCGGCTCCACTTGACGCTGCCGCATCAGGATCTCGAATAGCGAAGGTATCCCCGCGGGATCTATCCCCACGCGCAGCAC
>JALYOO010000042.1 GCA_030856845.1 Gemmatimonadota bacterium | reverse complement strand
ACCTTTCTCTATGTAGCTAGACGCCCCGAGAGGGTCCTCGCGCACCCGTCGCATCGCGCGGGCGGGTGTCACGATATGGGTAGTCTCATTGTGTTCTGGCAGTTGTGACTGGAAGCGTCAGATCTTTCGAAAGACACGATCGCGTGTGCTGACCGGCGCGAACATCTCGCGCGTTGTTCCCACCAGCGTCTCCACTTTACCGAGGACGAGGTATCCCCCGGGCAGCAACACCTCGTGGAATCGGCGAATGAGCGCTTCCTGAACTTCTCGAGTGAAGTAGATCACGACATTCCTGCAGAAAATCAGGTCCATTCGGTGCCCCGGGATGGCGGGGTCCAGAATATCGTGGCGGGCAAAGCGAACGAGGTTCCTGATCCCCTTCGACACCGAATACAGACCGCCGTCGACGTTGAAATAGCGCTCGGATGGATCGGCGGGGAAATCGACAAGCGCGGAGGGGTGGTACTGTCCGCGAATGGCCATCTGTACTGCCTGATCGTCGATGTCACTGCCCAGCACCGCGACGCGCGCGAGTCGCTCTTCCTCGCCCACCGCGGCCGCATGGCGCGCGCCGAGCCCCGCGGTGGAGTAGGCCTCCTCGCCCGTCGCGCCCCCCGCGCTCCATAGCTGGAGTGAACGTGTTTCAGCCGCCCATAGCTCGGGAACCACCCTCTGGGCGACGCATGCGTAAACCTCCGGGTTGCGAAAGAATTTCGTCACGTTGATCGTGAGGCTCGCGATCAATCGCTCATACTCTATCGAATCTTCGTCGATCACACGCATGAACTCCGCGAATGAAGTCACTCCATTCGCGCGCATTCTTACAGAGATTCTTCTCCGAAGACAGGTGTCCTTGTAACTCGACGATCGAAATCCACGCTCGCTCTCGATCTTGCCGCAAAGAGCCAGAAACGCGGCGTCGTCATCGGACAGGGCCTACGCTCGCAGTTGCCGCCGCGGCCTTGAGGTATGCCTGTTCCGCCTCGGCGGCGCGCCCTTCGCGACCCAGCGCATCACCCAGATTTCGATAGAGCTGCGGCATGGCGCAGTCAGTCTGCGCCGCGCGCTCGACGCTTCGCCGCGCTTCGTCGAACCGGCCGCAGGCTTCCTGCGCAACGGACAGGTTGTTCAGCAGCACGGCTGATGCGGGGTAGCGCGCTACGCCTTCCGTGAGGAGCTGAGCTGCACGCTCGAAGTTTGCACGAAGAAGCGCCTCCACCCCGGCGTAGTGATACCATGATGCCGGCGGCGTGCTCCCTCCCCAGGCCTCGCGGGCATGAAGCAGCGCGGCAGTGGCCGCATCCAGGTCGCCGCGTGCGAGCGCGATTGAAGCCAGGCCGAGGTGTGCGAGTGGCACCGGCCTGGGGGCGCGGGACGCAACCTGTTCGAGCGCGAGCTTCGCCTTCTCATGGTGGCCTGCGCGCTCGTATGCATAAGCCATGTTGATCAGAACCGCGGTCGTATGCGGCGTCGATGCGGCCGCCCGCTGGAACGAGCTTGCCGCGTCGTTCCACCTTCCGTCACGCAAGGCAATCAAGCCGAGATAGAATGCCGCCGAAGAATCGTCCGGCCGAAGCTGGGCGATGCGCCTGAATTCACGAGCAGCGTCGCTGTACATCCTTCCCTTGTAGAACGCGATTCCCAGATGGCGGTGCTCCGCAATGACACTTTCCGCCACCACCGGCCGGTCCGGCTCACGCGTTCCCACGGCGACAATGAAAGCGCCGCTCAACAGCCCGAACAGCGCCTTGCCCACCGCGAACTCTCCCATCCCCGACACACGCATCAACGCGTTGACATTGCGAAAGCCGTCGATGAGGGGAATCAGCGCGTGCTGTTCCTCAGTCAACGCTATTTTGTTGCGCAGCAGCTGCTGCCGGTCGAGCGCGAAGACGATGTCGAAGCTGGGAATTTTCTTTTCGATCAATGACCACTCGTCGACTCGCCGCGCACCCTCGAGGAGAAGCGCCTGCGGGTCGACGGAAATCAGATCCACGCCAGGCGGGGGGCCAATTCCCGCGTCGAAGCTGAAGAAGCCGTGAGTCCACTTGAACATCGCGAACACGGCGTCGTCGGTGGTCAGTCGCCGGTTGGCTATCGAGGCGTGACAGATGCGCCCATTGTCGAAGCAGATGGTGCCGGCGGATCGGTCTACCGTCAGTGTCAGCGTTCCCGTTTTGCCGCCCATGGCCAGCAGCTGCAGCACGTCGGGAAGACTCGCTTCGTTGAGATTGCCGCGAATCGCCACTAGCGCATCTCCTCGATGATCCGATCGCTGATGTCGGGCCACGAGAGAATTGTCTTGTCGTCATCGACTGTGCCGGACCGGCTCCCGACGGACCCAGCCACCCCGAGACGTCCAACACTGTTCTCGAGGGCGGGAGTTATCTCCGCGAGAAAGGATTGGAACTCCTTGTCGCTCCATTCATCATTGTCCCGTTTCTGCATCCGATCGTCCCTCAAAATCGGCTCAGCGGCCCGAACAGCGAATCCAGACTGCTGTTCAGATCGGATTCGAGATCGCGCGCGCCGCTGCCCCTTCGATCGCTGTCGATGACACAACCGAGCGCCTCGCGGAACTCCGCGAAGTAAAGACGAACAAGCCCAAGTGTGCTGTTCCGGTCAAATGCCGCGAGGAGAAGGCACTCTTTTCCGCCTGCCGGGCAGGTACCCATGAAGACGCCCTGTACACGCCCTCCCTGGTGCAGCCCGGTGAACGGACTGCCCGCGAGCTGCCGGCCAAGCTCTTTTCCTGTCGCATTGATCGCGGCCGCCAGCGTGCACGCTGTCATCACTTCGGCGGCACTCGCGAAACCGAGCTGGGCCAGCACCCTTCCGTCGGGACGCAGAACTATCGCGCGCTTAACTCCCGAGTCGCGCACGAAGCGTCGCAATGGCGCGTCGAGCCAGTCAGCGGCCCCGACGATGTTGATCTGAACCGGCTCCGGCGCCTTAATCATGAAAGCCGAGGGCAACCAGGGGATCATCCGACTTCGCAACCTCCGTGTCGCGTCCGATGGCGCGAAGCGACGTCTTGAGATCGTCAGGCAGGGGGGAGCGAATGTCCATCGGCGCGCCAGTGACGGGGTGATCAAACCGCAGCCATGCCGCGTGCAGGAAATGACGCCGTAGCGAAAGCCCCGCGATTCGCCTTTCCCCTCCCCCGCCATAGACGTCGTCACCCATCACAGGGTGGCCGACTGACGCAAGGTGAACGCGTATCTGGTGGGTTCGCCCGGTGTGCAGCTGCGCACGCAACAGGTCTCCCGGTTCGAATCGGGCAAGACGTAAAAAATCGGTTCTCGCCCGTCTGCCGGTACTGACGACTGCCATGCGCTTTCGGTCTCGTGGATCCCGAGCGATGGACTTCTCGATCGTCAAGGCATCCCCTTGAAGGTGTCCCCATATCATCACGGCGTAATGACGCCTCACGCGACGCGCCGCGATCGCCGCGCTCAACAGCCGATGTGCCCGCTCTGTCTTGGCGACTATCAGCAGGCCCGACGTTTCCTTGTCGAGCCGGTGCACAATTCCCGCTCGCTCCTCGCCAGCTCCTCTCGCAAGATCGCCTCCTCTTCCGAGCAGCGCATTCACCAGCGTGCCGGTCCAGTTTCCGGGCGCGGGGTGGACAACCATGCCGGCCGCCTTGTCCACGACGAGCAGCGCTTCGTCTTCGAAGACGACTCGGAGCGGAATCGATTCTCCGACGATCTCGCGCGGGATCGTGTCGGGAGGCGCAACCGTGACGACCTCGCCGGCGACGGGTCGGTAGCTCGCTTTTTCGCGTCGTCCGCCGATCGTCACGCGGCCGTTGGCGATCAGGGTGGCAGCCTGAGTGCGCGAGATGTCCGCTTTCGCCGCCACAAGCAAATCGAGGCGAACGTCGCCGTCCGCCTCGATCACAAACTCATGCCGGTCATCGGCCGTCAGATTTCCGAGTTCCCCGAAGACGCAGACGCTGGGCCGATGCTCGATACCGGAGGTACGGTTTCATCGGCCGCCGATTCAAGCTCACTGTCAGCAGCATTCTCCTCACCCCAAAGAACCCACGCCAGCAGGAACGCTCCGGTACTCACGGCCATGTCAGCGACGTTGAACGTCGGCCATCGCGTATCGCCGAATCCCACGTCGATGAAATCCACGACTCCCTGGGACGACCTGACCCGGTCGATGAGGTTCCCCACGGCACCGGCGCATACGAGCGAGATAGCGAAAGTCCGCAACAGCTCTCCATCGCGTGTCGCCTTGTAGAGGCGCCCGAGTATGAACAGCGCTCCGACAGTGAGGGCCATGAAAATCCACCTCGAATACTGACCGAGGTGGAGACCGAAAGCCGCGCCCGGATTGTATACAAGTGTGAGACGGACCGCGTTGCCCAGAAGCTCGTGCGGTATTCGCTGCGGAGCGAGTGAAGCAACCGCCAGCGCCTTGGTGATGATGTCGGCGACGACCACCACCACCAGGACCGTCCAGAAGAGCGGGGTGTTAGCTCTGCCTCTTTGCATCTTCCTCACGCTGCTTGCAGTCTATACAGAATCGTGCGTGCGGGAGCGCATCGAGGCGCTCGTGTGCGATGTCCGCCCCGCAGTTGTGACATTTGCCAAACGTGTCCGGTGAACGGTAAAGACGGCGCAGCGCTTCGTCGAGGTGCCACAGGAAACGCCCTTCCTGGCTGGCGAAAAGGAACGCCTTCTCCCTTTCCATCGCGTCGGTGCCCTGATCGGCCATATGAAAATGATAGGCCGTGAGCTCTCCGGCGGCACCCTGGAGCGTCGTGCCGAAAGTCTCCCCGTGGTGCCCGATCTCCTTCAGCGCGCGGCGCCGCTCCTCCAGAAGCCTTTTCTCGAAATAATCGAGCATCTTCTTGCTCATCGGCTTCTGCTTTTTTGCAGGGGTGGTGGATGCCATCTAGACTGCCCTCTCTAATGCGATGCGTGCCGGCTGACCATCGATGTCAACCGTCTGCCCCGCGTTGATTTCCAGTTCGTTATCACCGATTGTGATATCCCTCGCCAGCACTTCCTCGGCGATTTTCGCGCGGTGAGCGCGCGCCGCCGCCTCGAGTTCATCCGAGCCGCCAATGGCGAGAACGATACGGTCGCTAACCGCCAGCCCCGCCTCTTTTCGCATCCGCTGCACGCGGCTCACTACTTCCCTTGCCAGCCCTTCCATGCGCAGCCCCGGAGTCACATCCGGATCGATCGCCGCGAAATACCCCGCCGACTCCTTGACCACCATGTTTCCCGACGCCCGCCTGACAACAGTCAGGTCATCGGGGTCCAGCTCCTGCGACTCGTTTCCTACCGAGATCACCAGCGTCTGCCCGTGCTCGAAGGCGATCAGTGCTTCGCTTTGCAACGCAGCGATTGCCTGCGCCGCCAGCGGGGTGCTCTTTCCGAATTTTTTTCCAAGCGACCTGAAATTCGCCTTCGCTTCCAGCGTCACCAGGTCATCGGCTGAAGACAGGAAGCTAACACGTTTCACATTCAGCTCGCCCGAGAGAAGCGGGATCAGTGTCGCCAGCTCCTCTTCGGCCTGCTGACGTCCCGAACCTGCAGACGGAATCACGCAAACCATCTGGCCAAGCGGCTGGCGCACCCGTACTCCGGCGTCTTCGCGCGCGGCGCGTCCGAGTGTCGATAGCGTACGGATGTGACTCATCGCGGTTTCGAGTCCCGCGTCTCTCTCGTCGGGCTCGTCGCGCACGTAAGGGGCGAGGTGAACGGAATCGCCGGCGATCTCGTTGTGCACCCAGTCGCTGAGAAAGGGGGCAAACGGAGCCAGCAGCCGGCAGGTGACGAGTAAGACTTCGCGAAGTGTCGCGAACGCCGCGCGGTTGTCGTCGCTGTCCACGTCGTAAAAGCGCTGCCGGCTCAGACGCACGTACCAGTTGGAAACGTCGTCGACGAAGAACGACATGATCGCCCTCGCAGCCCCCGTGGCATCGTAGGCTTCGAGCATCGCGTTCGCGTCGCGCTCGACGTTGGCGAGACGGGACAGCACCCAGCGGTCGATTGGCGGGCGAGACTCGGGCGCGGGATCGAGTGCCGACGGTTCCCAGCCGAAATTCGCGTAGAGAGCGAAGATCCCGCTGTACACGTTCCTGAACGTCAAAAGAAACCGTCCGGCCGTGTCGCGTATCGCTGATTCATCGAACCGGCGCGGCACCCAGACCTGGCTCGACGCGATGAAGAAAAGGCGCACCGCGTCGGCTCCGTATCGCGGAAGCACGCTCCACGGGTCGACGACGTTGCCGCGGCTCTTCGACATCTTCGCGCCGTCGGCATCGAGCACCTGGTCGTTGACGACAACCGAACGATAAGGAGCAGTGTTGACAGACTCTCCGGTCGGAGCCTCGTGCTGGAGCGAGTTGCGTGGTAGCGCGTCGCCCAACCCGGTCGCGATAGCGAGCAGCGAATAGAACCATCCGCGCGTCTGATCTACCCCCTCGGCGATAAAATCGGCCGGATACTGGCGCTCCAGCATCTCCCTGTTCTCGAACGGGAAATGCCATTGAGCGAAAGGCATCGAGCCGGAATCGAACCATGTGTCGATGACTTCCGGCACACGCCTCATCGTGCCGTCGCATCGCGAACACGGCCACTCGTGCGCGTCGATCCACGGCTTGTGCGGATCAAAATCCTCGAGCGCCATGTGTCCCGATTTTCCGGCGAGCTCCGCAAAGCTCCCTACCGCGTCGACGTGAGAATCGTCGTTGTCGCAAACCCACAGCGGCAGGGGAGTTCCCCAGTACCGGTCGCGTGAGATCGCCCAGTCGATGTTGTTCGTCAGCCACTCGCCGAAGCGCCCTTCGCCGATCTCCGGCGGATGCCAGTCGACGCGCGCGTTCCGCGCAAGCATGGAGTCGCGGAAGGCGGTCGTTCTCACGAACCACGAAGTCCGCGCGTAGTAGATAAGTGGCGTCCAGCAGCGCCAGCAATGCGGATAGGAATGCTCGAGTTGTCCCACCTTCCACAGAACGCCGAGGCGCTCGAGCTCCGCAATGATGGGCTTGTCCGCCGCCTTGACGAACATGCCTCCCACCACGGGCATCCCCGCGGGAAACTCGCCCTTCGCGTCGACGGGTTGAACGAAGGCGAGACCATTTCTCTTGCCCGCCAAATAATCGTCCGCACCGAAAGCCGGAGCCATGTGCACCACTCCGGTACCATCGTCGGCGGAGACGAAGTCCTCCGCAACGATGATCTCGGATGCGCCTTCGCCAATCGTTGCCCAGTCGAGTGGTCGCCGGTAGGCGAGACCGGCAAGCTCGGAGCCGATCAGCGAACGCACCGTTTCCCACCGGTCCGTGTAATCTTCTCCGAGGACGCTACTCGCGCGCGACTCGGCGAGAATGACCGTCTCCGGGTCATTCCCTTTTTGGCGGCGGAGCTCGACGTAGTCGAGTGTCGGGTTCACCGCCAGAGCGACGTTCGAAACAAGCGTCCACGGCGTGGTCGTCCACACGAGAATGCGACGGCGCGCAGTATTCGAGTCAGGGGAGATGAGCTCGAGCGCGATGTAGACGCTCGGATCCTTCACATCCTTGTAGCCCTGCGCGACTTCATGACTCGACAGCGCAGTTCCACAGCGCGGGCAATACGGCAGAATCTTGTGGCCGCGGTAGAGGCGATCGCGATCGAACAGTGTCTTGAGCGCCCACCAGACGCTTTCGACGTAGTTGTTGCTGTAGGTGACATATGGCTCGCTGTAGTCGAGCCAGAAGCCGATTCGCTCGCTGAGCCGCTCCCAGTCGGATCTGTACTCCCACACGCTTTCGCGACAGAGCTGGTTGAAGCGCTCAACACCGATCTCCTCGATCTGCTGCTTTCCGCTGATGCCGAGTCGCTTCTCGACCTCAATCTCGACAGGCAGTCCGTGCGTATCCCAACCGGCCTTCCGCGGCACCTGGAACCCGCGCATTGCGCGATGGCGGCAGAACAGATCCTTGATCGTGCGCGAAAAGACGTGATGAATGCCCGGCCGGCCGTTCGCTGTCGGGGGGCCTTCGAAGAAAATGAACGGCGGCCGATCCTTCGCTGCCTCGAGGGTGCGGGCAAAGAGCTCCTCCCGGCGCCAGCGCTCGAGAACCTCCTGTTCGAGCGCCTCGACGGGAATATCCGAAGGCAGCGGCCGGAAGCGGCCAGCGTTGACTGCTGTCATCGATGTAACGCTGTTGTCGGTGCGGCTGTCAGCTGCCGGAGTCGGCGGATCCGGAAACCGACGAATCGGTGCTGCGCGACGCGGAGGACCCTGTCTCTGATGCTTCTACCTCGGAGAGCTGTCTCGCAAGAAGGGTCCTCATCTGCGCAAGATAGGTCCGGCGGGAACGATCGAGTGCATCCAGCTCCTGCTCCATCCGTCGAACGTCGATGCGAGCCGCCTCCACAAGCCGCTCCCCCGCCGCCTGCGCTTCACGCAGCACCAGCTCGGCCTCACGCTCCGCCTGCTCCTTCATCTCGCTTCGCAGCTGCTGCGCCGACACGAGCGCATCGTTGATTGCTTTGTCACGCTCGCGAAAAGCGCGGAGCTGCTCGTGAAAGCTGCGAGCCTTCGAATCGAGGTCCTGGTTGATGCGGGTGAGACGCTCCATCTCCTCCGCAACCTGATCGCGGAACTGCTCGACTTTCTCCGGACTGTAGCCGCGGAGCGCGCGACCAAAGTCGAAGCGCCGCACGTCGATCGGAGTGAGATGAAAGCTTTCGTCCATCATGTCCCGCGCGCTCCGAACAGGATCGAGCCCAATCGAACCAGCGTGGCTCCCTCTTCGACCGCGATCTCGTAATCGTTGGACATTCCCATCGATAGCTCGGTCGCCGGATGTCCCTCGTCGGCCAGCGCCTGGCGGGCAGTGCGCGCCGCGGCGAATGTGTCGCGCAGCTCTTGCTCTCCCGCATCCAATCGAGCCATGGTCATCGCGCCACGGACGGAGAGGCCGCTCATTCCCGCAAGACGCGCTGCTTCGGCCGGAACCGCGAGCGGTGTGAAGCCTCCCTTCGTCCCTTCGCCAGAGGCGTTTACCTGCAGCAGTACCGGTATGGGTGATCCGCGCTCGCTTCCGAACCGGTCGATGGCGTCGGCGAGGCGCGAGCTGTCCAGTGCATGAAATAGCGCGAAGCTCGCCAGCGACGAGACTTTGTTGCGCTGCAGGTGACCGATGAGATGCCACCTCACGGGCGGCGACACTTCGTTCATCTTGCCGAGCGCCTCCTGCACCTTGTTCTCGCCGACGTCGGCGATTCCCGCCTCCCATGCTTCGCGCGGCGCGGCGGAACCATGCGTCTTAGTCACGGCCACGATGGTGACGTCGGACACGCGTCCGCCGCGGCGAGCCGCGGCCGTGATACACCCGCGCGCCTGGGCGACGCGAGCTCCAAGCTCGGGAAAAAGCATAGCTGTCAAATTTACCGCTTTTAGCCCAGGCGCTGCACTACGCTGACGACCAGCCGCTTGAGATCGTTGTAGGTGACCAGCGCAAACAACAGCAGCACCGTCGCGAGGCCGGCGCGCAGAATGTACTCGCGCGTCTTGATACTGAACGCCTTTCCCTTGATACCTTCGAGAAGGCTGATCACGATCTGGCCGCCGTCGAGGATCGGTATCGGAAGCAGGTTCATCACTGCCAGGTTGGCGCTGATGAGAGCGATCAGAAACAGCAGCTGTTCTGCACCCCCCCGCGCCGCCTGCACCGACGCCTGCGCGATCATGATCGGCCCGCCCAGCTCGCTGGCCGAAACCTTTCGCGTCGCAAGACCCTGCAGGGCCTCGATCACCGACCCAGCCATCCTCCAGGTCGTCGTCCATCCCGATGCTACCGCTTCGCCCAGCCCAATGTCGCGGGCCGCCGTGCGCGGAAGGATGCCGATCCTGCCCACACGCTCGACCTTTCCCGTCGCCGGATTTCGAGCCGTGTCCGCGAGCGGCGTCACCGAGATCTGCCGGCGTGCGCCACCCCGCACCACTTCGAACGTAAGGGGTATCTCCGGCGACTCGCTGATCCGTTTGACCAGCATCTCCCAGTCCTCGAGCGGCCGACCGCCGACAGCCACGATGCTGTCCCCCGCCTGAAGCCCGGCGAGAGCGCCCGGGCGACCGGCGAGCAGCGAATCCGCAGTCGTCGAGAGATACGGCGTGCCGTAGTGAATGAACATTCCCGTCGTGACAACCATCGCGAGCAGGATGTTCATCGTCACGCCGGCAATGAGAATCATCAGTCGCGCCCACAGCGGCTGCGACTCGAACCAACGGTTCGGCGGTATCGGCTTCGGTCCGAACGGCATCATCGCATCCGGATCCAGTGCCTTGCCGTGCGTGGCGACCTCGGTAACGGCGTTTTCGCTGCCGCCCTCGAGAAAAGCAGTGGACTCGTCGTCCTTCGAGGCCATCCGCACGTATCCGCCGATCGGCAGCAGCGCGATGATGTATTCCGTCTCACCCCAGCGTTTGCGAAATAGCGACTTTCCAAACCCGATGGAGAAGCGCGGCGTGTACACTCCCACCGCTTTCGCGGCGAGAAAATGCCCGAGCTCGTGGACGAAAACCACCAGGCCGAACACGAGGATCGGCGCAACGTATGCCAGCATCAGAAAAGCTCCATTACATGGCGTCTGGCGGATTCATCGGCAGCCAGCAGCTGCTCGCGCGTCTCGCCAGGCATTCCCGCAAGTTCGGCGAGCGATGACTCGATCGCCACCGGAATGTCGCCGAAGCGAATTCGGCCGTCGAGAAAAAGAGACACCGCCAGCTCGTTCGCGGCGTTGTATACAGCCGGTGCCGCGCCGCCCCTCCGCCCCGCTTCGATGCCGAGCCTGAGCGCAGGAAACCGTTCGTGCGCCACCGGCTCGAAGGTCATCGGTGAAGCCGCCACCGGATCGAACGGTGCTACACCGTTGTCCGCCGCGCGTTCGGGATGAGTCAGAGCGTAGAGCACCGGCAGCTCCATGTTCGGCAGGCCCATCTGTGCCACCACGCTTCCATCGATGAACTCGACGAACGAGTGAACGATGCTCTGAGGATGCACCACTACGTCGATCTTGTCGTACGGCAAACCGAACAGAAAATGGGCTTCGATCACTTCCAGCGCCTTGTTGGCGAGCGTCGCGCTGTCGATGGTGATCTTGCGCCCCATGGTCCACGTTGGATGACGAAGCGCATCCTCGGCCGTTGCCGCAGCCGTTCGCGCTTCGCTCCAGTCGCGAAACGGACCGCCCGACGCGGTGAGAATGATGCGCCTGATGTCGCTGCGCGGCCGGCTGCCGATGCACTGGAGAATTGCGCTGTGCTCACTGTCCACCGGCACCACCTCTCCGCCCCCCTCGCTGCATGCCCGTTCCACGAGCGCGCCGGCGATGACGAGCGCTTCCTTGTTCGCCAGTGCAACGCGCTTGCCTGCACGAAGCGCCGCCAGCGTTGCGTCGAGGCCGGCAGCGCCGACTACCGCATTCAGAACGATGTCCGCCTCGTCACTGGTGGCCGCTTCGACGAGACACCGGGCTCCGCCATGCCAGCCTTCCAGGCGGTCCTCGCTGGCGCTGACCAGTCCGACATACCCGGGGCGAAAC
>JALYOO010000009.1 GCA_030856845.1 Gemmatimonadota bacterium | reverse complement strand
CGGTGAGGGCGCACTGCGTTCCGGAGCCGGTCTGCTCCGCATCGTGACGGACCCGCGCAACACGGTCGCGATTCACGCCGGAATACCCGCCGCCATAGCCGACGAGTGGCCTTCAGGCCCGGCCGAGTTGTCCAGGCTTTGCCAGTCGGTAGACGCAATCGCCGTCGGACCAGGCCTTGGCAAGTCGGAAGACACACGCGACCTCGTCGAAAGAGTTTTCCTTGCGTGGAGAGGTCCGGTGGTGCTCGACGCCGACGCGCTCAACATGTTCGAAGGCGATCTGCCTTCACTCGCCGCGCTCGTTCGCGGGCACGATGCACTCATCACTCCACACCCCGCTGAAGCTGCCCGGCTCGCTGGTGTGTCAGTTGCGGACGTCCTCGCCAACCGGTTCGAGCTGTGCGCTGATCTGTCGCGTTCACTTGGAGCAGCCGTTCTTCTCAAGGGCACGCCGACAGTTGTTGCGTCTCCATCGGGCCAGGGCTACGTGAGCGCGGCGGGGACAGCTGCGCTCGCTACCGGCGGAAGCGGCGATGTCCTGACCGGCATTGCAGTGACCTTACTCGCGCAAATGGCCAACGAGAAATCGCCAACGAGTGCCGTTGCGGAAAATCGCGATGTGGAGGATGTCGCAACCGTTGCGGGTACCTGCGCGGCATTCATTCACGGTCGAGCCGCGGAGCTGTGCGGTGTGGTGCGAGGTACGACTCTGGATGACGTGTTGCGCGCGCTTCCCCTCGCGTGGAATGAGGCTCCCAGCGAGATGGGCGTCGGGATCCTTGCGGAACTCCGGGCCGCTGCGTGACTCCGGGCGACCTGCCTCGCGGCCATCGCGCGATCGAGCCGCGCGGAGCGAGAGACGGCAGGTTTCTCCCGCACACGCCTCTCGGGCCGGGCAGGGAGTTCGACGCGATACGAAGACTGCTGGAAAGATGGGGACCGCGCGCCCGCCAGATCGGTGACGACGGTGCAGTCATCAGCGGATTGGGCGAACGCGCGGTTGTCACGAGCATCGACACGTCGGTTCACAACGTGCACTTCAGACGTGACTGGCTGACGCCTGCGGACATCGGATACCGAAGCGCGGTGTCCGCGCTGAGTGACCTCGCCGCAATGGGAGCCAGGCCGGTCGGCATCCTGGCGGCACTTACTCTGCCGGCCTCATGGCTCCCGCGTCTCGACCAGATCGGCGACGGCATAGGCGACGCCGCCGAGCTGTGCAACGCACCGATATTGGGTGGTGACCTCACCCGCGGCGAGGTGCTGTCGCTCACATTTTCCGTGCTTGGGACAGCGCGCGCCCCGCTGTGCCGAAGCGCGGCTCGGCCCGGCGATTTTATCTACGTCACTGGCCAGCTCGGTGGTTCCGCGAGCGCGCTTCGTGACTTTATGGGTAACCGCAGCCCTTCCGCTGAAGCACTTGTTCGGTTCGCGCGTCCAGTTCCTCGAATCGAGGAAGCAATCTGGATATCGGACAAAGGAGCGAAAACCGCGATAGACATTTCGGATGGACTCGCCGCCGACCTGGCGCATGTTGCCGCCGCGAGCAAGGTGAGCATCACGGTCGACATGAACATGCTGCCAACGTTCGCCGGCGTTCCCGCCGAGGACGCCGTACGAAGCGGCGAGGAATACGAGCTGGCGGTGACCTCACCGCTGGAGCTCGACACAGGCGAGTTCGAGGAGCGATTCCAATTGCCCCTCACTCTTGTGGGACGGGTGTCGGCCGGCGAGGCTAGTGTCGTTCTCGTGCAGGATGGCGCCCCGATCGCCACGCCGCGTCCTTTCGCGCATTTCCCACCGGCGGATCCGCGCTGACAGAGCGATGATTGTCGTTTCCATTGTTGTGACGCTTGTGCTGGCCGTTGTCGCGGTGATAGCGACAACATTGCTCGGACTTGGATGCATCATCGCCGCGCTCATCGGCGTGCAGGACAGGCGGGGGTCAATTTTCGATTGGACTCCGCGCGTATGGTCGCGAATTCTGCTGGCCGCGGCGGGGGTCAGAGTCGTAATGCACAATCCCGAGCGCACCGGCGATGGAGATCCGCACATTTTCGTGTCGAATCACATGAGCTGGTTCGACATTCCAGTTCTCGCGTCGTCACTTCCGCGCTACAAGTTCGTCGCCAAGGCGGAGCTTTTTCGCATCCCCATGTTTGGGCCCGCGATTCGCGCCATCGGCATGATACCGATGGAACGGCAGAACCGGAAGGCGGCGTTCGCGGCCTACGAGCGGGCCGCCGAGAAGATTCGCGGAGGAAGCTCGGTGGTCGTGTTCCCCGAGGGCACGCGTGGCGATCACTATCCCATTCGCCCCTTCAAGAAGGGTCCGTTCGTTCTCGCAATCGCGGCGGGAGTACCGATAGTTCCGGTCGTCGTTCACGGTACGCACGAAGCGCTGGCGAGGGGGTCGCTGTTGGTGCGGCCCGGCCGCGTGGATGTACATTTGCTCGAGGCGGTGCCCACCGCGGGGCTCGAGTACAGCGACCGCGACGCGCTTGCCGACA
The DNA here is from genome assembly GCA_030856845.1 of Gemmatimonadota bacterium. Classification (GTDB taxonomy): domain Bacteria; phylum Gemmatimonadota; class Gemmatimonadetes; order Gemmatimonadales; family Gemmatimonadaceae; genus UBA4720. The sequence goes on along the minus strand of JALYOO010000009.1, from coordinate 3,193 downwards.
AGATAAGGAGACAACTCGTCGAGGCACTCGAGAAGCTGTACGGCATCGCCACTCCTGACCTCGCCGCGCGCGCGACCACCGAAACCGATTGAGACGCGCCGCCAATCCATTATCACAGAGAAATGTCAACAATCATAGATGTCACTGGCCGAGAGATAATCGACAGCCGCGGCAATCCCACCGTCGAGGCCGACGTTCATCTGTCCAGCGGCGCCAGCGGGCGGGCGGCTGTCCCCAGCGGTGCGTCCACGGGAGAGCACGAGGCGCTGGAGCTGCGCGACGGCGATCCCGCGAGATATGGCGGCAAGGGAGTACAGACGGCGGTGCAGAGCATCGAAGAGCACATCGCCCCGGCGCTTAACGGACTCCTGGCGTCTGAGCAGATCAGCATCGACCGAACCCTGATGGAGCTCGACGGCACCGCGAACAAGGGAAAGCTCGGAGCGAACGCAATCCTCGCGGTGTCGATGGCTGTCGCTCGCGCGGCGGCAGACGACGCGGGAATGCCGCTCTACCGTTACCTGGGCGGGCCGATGGCGCGAACGCTGCCCGTCCCGATGATGAACATCCTGAATGGCGGCGCGCACGCGACCAACACTGTCGACTTCCAGGAGTTCATGGTGGTGCCGGTGGGCGCCGACAATTTCTCAGACGCGTTGCGCATGGGTACGGAAGTATTTCACGCGTTGAAGAACGTGCTCGTTAAGCGCAAGCTCGCCACCGGCGTCGGCGACGAGGGTGGTTTCGCCCCCGATCTGCCCACCGACGAGGACGCATTGAAGCTCGTAGTCGAGGCGATCGAGAGTGCGGGCTACGCGCCCGGCAAGGAGGTCGCGATTGCGCTCGACTGTGCGGCGTCGGAGCTGTACAAGGGCAACAGCTACACCTTCAAGAAGAGCGGGGCGGGAACGCTGTCTTCCGACGCGATGATCGAGATGTATTCGAAGTGGCTGGAAGAGTATCCGATCGTGTCGATCGAAGACGGTCTGGCGGAGGACGACTGGGCCGGATGGGCCCGGCTTACTGCCGCGCTTGGCGATCGTCTTCAGCTCGTGGGCGATGATCTCTTCGTCACCAGCACGGACCGTCTCGCTCGCGGCATCGCGGAAGACGTCGGTAACGCCATTCTGATAAAACTGAATCAGATCGGAACGCTCACCGAGACGCTCGAGGCGATCGAGCTCGCTCGTGGCAACTCGTATCAGTCCATCATCTCGCACCGCTCGGGCGAAACGGAGGACACGTTCATCGCCGACCTGGCCGTCGCTACCGGCGCAGGTCAGATCAAGACCGGATCAGCGAGCCGCACCGACCGTGTCGCCAAATACAATCAGCTCCTTCGCATCGAGGAGCAGCTGGGAGACATCGCTGAGTATCCCGGCGGGTCCATCTACGGTCTCTAGCGGAAGGCCATTATGCTGGGCCGTGTGATCATGTGGTTGGTGATCGCCGGCGCGGTGCTGTTCGCCATTCAGGGAGGGGAGTACAGCACCCTCGACCTGTGGAAGCAGCGCCAGCGAAAGCTGAAGCTCGAAGCGCGCGTCGAGGCGTTGTCGCGTGAGGTGGATTCCCTCCGCCGCGCAGCGATTGCCATTCAGCAGGACCGGGCAACGCAGGAGAGAATCGCGCGCGAACAGTTCGGGATGGTCAAGGGCGACAAGGAAATCCTGTACCGATTCGACTCCGCCGCGGATAGCTCTCCGGACCGCTGAAGGTGACACCTGTCACCTTCGATGCATGACACCGTTCACTGCCTGCCGCACGGCGCTTCGAGCATTCTGACAGACCATCGCAAGACGCGGTGATCGACCTCTCTCGAAACGGAGTACACCTGATGTTTGCAGTCTTTCGCAAACCGGCAGCAAGCTCGAGTTCGATTGTCCTTTCCTTCCTCGCCGCTGTTCTTGCCGCCAGCGCCGGAGCGCAGGCGCCATCGAGTGTGACGCTGATCCGCAACGTCAACGTCTTTGATGGTGTACGGATGCTCGGCGTGCGCGATGTTCTCGTATCGGCAGGATGCATCGCTCGTATCGCGCCTTCCATCGCTGCGCCACCAGGCGCGTCGATTGTCGATGGAAGCGGCAAGACCCTCCTTCCCGGTTTGATCGACGCGCATACCCATGTCTTCGGAGATGCTCTTCAGCAGGCGCTCGTGTTCGGCGTCACGACCGAGCTCGACATGTTCACGATGACAGCGGAGGCATCGCGCCTTCGTGCAGAACAGAAAGCCGGCAGGGCCGCGTCGCGGGCTGACATTTTTTCCGCCGGCACACTGGCGACGGCGCCGCGCGGACATGGGACGGAGTACGGCTTTCCGATTCCGACGATCGCGTCTCCCGATTCAGCGCAGGCCTGGGTCGACGCCAGAATCGCCGAGGGGTCCGACTACATCAAGATCGTTTTTGACGATGGACGTGCATACGGCATGAACACACCGACGATCTCATCCGCCACTCTCGCCGCGCTCATCAAGGCAGCGCACAGACGCGGAAAGCTGGCGGTGGTGCACATCGGTTCGGCCGACGGTGCGCGGGTCGCCCTCGAAGCGGGAGCGAACGGTCTCGTTCACCTCTTTACCGATCAACCGCCTTCAACAGATCTTGGGAAGCTCGCAGCGCGGCACAAGGCGTTCATCATCCCGACTCTCACGGTGCTCACGAGCGTTACCGGACAGTCCGGCGCGGGTGATCTGTCCGATGACCCATCGTTAAAGGACTATCTGTCTCAACAAGGCAAGGGGACAATCAAGGGTGCATTCCCGGTTCGAAGCTCCTCGCCGCCACGGAGCTTGTTGCCCGCTCAGACGACAGTCAAACAGCTGCTTACGGCAGGCGTCCCCATACTTGCCGGTAGCGACGCTCCCAACCCTGGCACCGCGCACGGAATTGCGCTGCATCGCGAGATGGAATTGCTCGTCGGGGCGGGATTGTCAAACGTTCAGGCACTCGCCGCGGCGACAAGTACGCCGGCCGCCGCATTCTCTCTTCGCGACAGAGGGCGAATCGCTCCCGGCATGCGCGCAGATCTCTTGCTTGTGACAGGCAATCCGACAGTGGACATCACTGCGACCAGAAAGATCGAAGCTGTGTGGAAAGCTGGTGAGCGTTTTGACCGTGCCGCGTACGCCACTTCTCTCGTGCGTGCATCCGTTGCATCGGCGGCCGCTCAGACGCCCAGGGGCGGAGGGCCCATC
>JALYOO010000455.1 GCA_030856845.1 Gemmatimonadota bacterium | reverse complement strand
CGGTGAGCTGGCTCAGGCCCGTGCCACGGGAAGGATGCTCGACTTTGAGGAATATGCGTCTATCGCGCGCGGCAAATCTGGCGAGCTGCTGGGATGTGCCTTGGCCATCGGGCCTTTGCTACGCGATCCTGCGCGTACAGCTGAGTACCATGAACTGGGTTGCCGTGTGGGACTGGTCTACCAGATGCTCGACGATCTACTCGACCTGACGGCTGAGACTGATTGCGGGAAGCCTGCCCTTGCTGACTATGTGCAGGGACACTGGACCTGGCCTCTCGCCGAGCTCGGAGTGGATACGTTCGGAATCAAGACAAGCGTGCTGCTGGACGCGTTTCACGGGAACATCGGCAGCGAGTCGGGGATTCGCCGCTGCCTCCAGCGCTACGATTGTGAAGTCGACAAAGTCACAACCGCCGCGGAAGCAGAGCTCGGTGACAATCCAATCATTGGCTCATTGCTCGAAGGTTGGCGCGCACGGGCCACTGAAGCTGTGGATCGGGAAGAGATATGCGCCCGACGACCAGATCCGCGCCCTCCGTCGAGCGAGACCCTGATCATGCGCGTAGCGAGGGCCTCGGATGAAATCGCGTACCTCGCTCACCACAGCCGTTCGTTTCGCTTCGCAACGAGATTCTTCCCGTCTCCCGACGAGGCTCGCGTCGCGCGAGTGTACGCCTACTGCCGGATCACCGATGATCTGGTGGACGACGCCGACACGGATTTTGTAAGCCGGGGAAGGATGCTCGACGAGTGGATCGCGCTTTCGCGGCGCGCATATGATGGCGCTAAGTCCGGCATTCCCTTTCTCGACGAGGTGATGTGGGAGATGGCCGACGCCCGCGTTCCATTTACCTACGCCGCCGAGCTGACCGATGGAATGAGGATGGACCTGCGAGGGGAGAGATACGCTTCGCTGGCTGAGCTGCGGCGATACACTTACCGCGTCGCTTCGGTGGTGGGGCTCTGGATCTCGGAGCTGTTCGACGTGCGCGATCCCGCGGTGCTGAGACGCGCTGAATGCATGGGCCATGCAATGCAGCTGACGAACATCCTTCGTGACGTCGGCGCTGACCTGGCGCTGGGACGCTGTTATTTGCCGGCCGATCTCATGCGGAAGCATGACGTCACGGAAGCCCAGCTCAGAACCGGGCTGAAGCCTTCAGGATATCCTGCGCTGATGGAAGAGATGATGTGCGCGGCGGAGGATTCGTACCGCCTCGGGTTCGAAGGCATCCCACGACTCCCCTTTGCGCTGCGTTTCCCGGTTTCCGTTGCAGCTCACGTATATCGTGGCATACTGGATGAGATTCGCGATCTGGATTACGACAACCTCACCCGGCGAGCCACAACCTCCGGGTCGCGGAAGGCACTGCTTGCCGCGCGGGCACTGGTAGATCTGCGACCGCGCCTTCGGCGGGATCGCGGCGTGAACGTCGGCGTGCTGACATCGAGAGGGTCGGTCTGAACCACGGTTGAAAACCTACACTCCCCTGCCCGTCGTCTTTCGCGCATTCGACATCGTGTTCGTTCCATGGATGAAGCGACGAATCGCGGGAGTTCACATCGCCGGACTCCCCCATGTTCTCGATCCTGATCGGCCGCTGATTGTGGTGAGCAATCACGTCAGCTGGTGGGACGGCTTCCTCCTCCGAGCCGTGCAGCTGCGTCTACGTCCGCACGCTCCGCTTCACAGCGTTATGCTGCAACGAGAGCTGAAGGGGAAACCATTCCTCAAGGCGTTGGGAGCGGTTGGGATCGATCCGCTCAACCCAGCCAGTGTGAAGCGTGCAGTCGCTGTACTCAGCGAACGAATGCGGCGGCGACCGGATTCCATGGTACTCTATTTTCCGCAGGGAGAGATCAGGCCCTCGCATGCTCGGCCTCTCGGTTTTCTTCGCGGCATCGAGCTTTTCGCACGGCATCTTCCGTCAGCCGACATACTGCCCATTGGCATACATCTCGAGCCACTGAATACGGTTTCACCTCACGCGTTCATATCCGCGGGTGAGCTCCGGGATTCTCGCGTCGTCAAAGCGAGCGAGCTCGAGCATGAAGTCGAGCGCCAGCTCGATCACATCCTGCATTTCATCGGCAAACACGGAGAGAATTCCGCCGCCGAGTGGCCTGCATCGGGCGGTTCTCTGACGTTAGCTGCCCGCTGAGCCCTGGTTGCCGGAATCGTCCGAGTCAGTACGGAAACCAGTGGCACGATGGGTGTTGTCGCAGAAAGGCAGATGACGGGACCTTCCGCACCGGCAAAGCGCAACACGTGAATCTTTTCTCAGAACCTGCCCTTCCATGTCGGTGATCTCAACCGGGCCTCGGACGAAATAGGGACCGTTCCGGACGGCTAGAATCCTGACCACTTCGGGAACCGGCTCGGCCGCCCGCCCGGACGCTCGAAGTGCAGCGCACCCGTGGGACAGGTGAGAACCGCATTCGCGATTGCATCCGCATTTGCCGTGGAGAGGTTGATCCATGGGCGACGGCGCGGATCGAATACCTCGGGGAGAGACCTGATGCACGCTGCGCTGTGAATGCACCGCGACGCATACCACTGTACGCGAATCTCATCGGATACATATTCTCGGGTCAGATCGGTGTAGACCCTGTTCGACTCGTGAGATTCGGGGGGAGCGCCCGCACCTCCGCTCCCCGCGTCAGCGTCGTGCTGATCGCCCGGCAACGGAGTCTGGTCCGGCGGCGTGTGTCCCATGTCGTCAGCTGCGAACTTGCGGGCGGTCCCGCACTGTCATCACCGTCGCAGTGAGCATCGCCACAGTACGCTCCGTTCCGCCGGTGACAGCTGCAACGTCGGCTTGACACACGTTGAGAGTGCGGCCGGCGCGAATGACCCTGCCGCGTGCGATGAGCAGGTCGCCGGCTGCGGGCGCCATCAGGTTTATCTTGAACTCGACCGCCAGGACCCCGACGTCTGCCGGCATCAGGCTGAACGCCGCATAGCCGCAGGCACTATCGGCAATTGAAGCCACCGCTCCAGCGTGGACGAAGCCGTGCTGTTGAGTCAGGCCGGCATGAATCGGAAGACGTATCTCCACCGCCCCGGGCTCGACCAGAGTCAGCGTTGCACCGAGCGTCGTCATGAACCCCTGTCGTTCGAAGCTCGAGCGAACGCGATTCTCGAAGCCGGGGTCGGTTGGAGTGAATGAATCCACGGGCAGTTATGGCTGGTAAGCATCAGCAGAGGCGATCTCTGCCGAAGGATATGGCGACAAACTTCGGGCCATTCCGAAACCTCTTGCGCGGGATGCCGATTCGGAACAGCGTAAGCTGACTACAGAATACCGAGGAACTTCAGTGAAACGTATCGCTCTCGCCCTGCCGCTCCTCTTCTTGTCTCCCGCCATAGTCGAATCCCAGGATCACGCTCATCCGCAAGGAGGAAAGGAGGTCCTGGGGACCGTCCACTTCGCGACGTCATGCAGCCCGGCCGTTGCGCCCCAGTACGATCGCGCCATCGCGTTGCTTCATTCGTTCGAGTTCGGTGCCGCTATCAAGGGGTTCGGAGGAGTCCTTGCCGGGGACTCGGCCTGCGCGATGGCGCATTGGGGCATCGCTCTCAGCCGGTGGAGTAATCCCATGGCCGCGGGCAACCGTTCACCGGAACAGCTGCGTCCAGGGAGGCTCGCTGCAGAAGCCGCGATGCGGCTAAGCGCGCGCGCGACCGAGCGCGAGCGCGGTTACATCAACGCCGTCGCAGAGCTTTACAAGGACTTCGAGCGGCTCGACCAGCGTACTCGGTTCGCATCGTACGTACGGGCGATGGACGACCTCGCGTCGAAGGAGGCCGCGGATAATGAAGCAAAAATCTTTTTCGCTATCGCTCTCGCGGCGTCCGCGTTGCCAACGGACAAGACGTACGCCAATCAGCGAAAGGCCGGCGCGATCCTCGAGGCTCTGTGGGCAAAGCAGCCGAATCATCCGGGGCTCGCGCACTATATCATACACAGCTACGACGTGCCCGCACTGGCAAAAGAGGCTGCCGCAGCGGCGAAGCGTTACTCGGTGATTGCGCCATCCGCTGCCCACGCGCTCCACATGCCTTCGCATACTTTCACGCGGGTCGGGATGTGGGCAGAATCGATCGAAATGAATCTTCGCTCAATGGAAGTAGCCATGGGGAGCACGGCGATCGGCGAAGCCCTGCACGCCGCGGACTACGCGGAGTACGCGTACCTCCAGCTGCGGCGCGAGCGCGACGCGAAGGGAATCCTCGACAAGCTTCCCGGACTGGCAGCGCGCTTCGATGTCAACGCCATTACTGGCGCTGCTCCGGGTCAGGCCGGTGTATTCGCGCTGGCCGCGATTCCGGCCAGATACGCTCTCGAGAGACGAGCGTGGTCGGAGGCGGCTGCACTCGAGCCGAAGAGCAGTGCCTTTCCTTGGACGGAAGCGATGACCCATTTCGCGCGCGCGGTTGGCGCCTCGCGCACCGGCGACCTTGCGAAGACCCGCACGTCGATCGATTCGCTATCGGCAATTCGCGACCGCCTGGCGGCGAAGGGCGAAGCGTACTGGAGCGAACAGGTTGCGATTCAGCATCTTGCGGCGCAGGCATGGCGCGATCTGGCGGAGAAGCGACCCGACGCGGCACTGACGCGGATGCGCGAGGCCGCCACCCGGGAGGATGCCACGGAGAAAAGCGCGGTCACCCCTGGGCCGCTTGCACCCGCTCGAGAGATGCTCGGTGACATGTTGCTTGAGCTAAGCAGGCCTGCTGAAGCCCTTGCCGAATATCGAGCAACGCTCGCGAAGGAGCCGAATCGATATCTCTCGACTCACGGGCTGATGCGCGCAGCCGCTGCGAGCGGCGATAGAAAAACCGAAGCTAATGCTCGCGCAACGATCGAAGCACTCACTGGTAGAGCGCTTCAGTGACGAAGTGGGCTAAGCGGAGAAACCCTCCTTAGCGGCGGCGCGATAATAGCTGCGTCTATTTCTCATAGCATGAGCGTTCCATAGCACTCCAAGCCTGCCGATGTTGAGCGAATCGGTTCCCACCCGGCCAACTTCGACTGGAGAACAACTCATGCGATTCAATCGTGCCCCCGTCATCTGCCTCGCAGCGCGGGAGACTGGAACTGCCGCCACGCGGCACCGTCCCACTCCCACGTGTCGGCCAGGTCGCCGTCAGGATATCCTGTTCGACCACCGAACAGCACAACTCGAGCGCGCATCTTGTCGTACGCGAGGTAGCCCATCGCGCGCGCGTCCGGTCCCGGCCCAGAGTGCTGCCTCCACTGTGCGCCGTTCCATGACCACGTGTCGCCCTTGAACCCGCCACTGTCGGCGCCGCCGAAAAGGACGACGAGCCCGCTCCGCG
>JALYOO010000445.1 GCA_030856845.1 Gemmatimonadota bacterium | reverse complement strand
CTGGGCAGCGGAGACGTTGTCGAGATAGTGCACTTCGTCGGCGGCGGGTGACGGTGGGCATCGCGGTCGAGTCGTCGCTGGATGTTGCTCCGCTGATCATCGGCGGCCGTGAATTTCGCTCGAGGCTGATGGTGGGCACGGGCAAGTACGCCTCGAACGGTGACATGATGCGAGCCATCGATGCGTCAGGAGCGGAAGTGGTCACCGTGGCCGTGCGACGCGTGGATCTGAATCGCGGAAGTGAGGAAGGAATTCTTCACCTCCTCGACCCCGATCAGTTCTTCCTTCTTGCCAACACCGCCGGGTGCTACACAGCCGAAGAGGCTGTGCGATACGCGCGACTCGCGCGGGCGGCGGGCTTCAACGAGTGGGTCAAGCTCGAAGTGATCGGCGACGTCGAGACGCTTCTGCCGGACGCTGCGGGACTTCTGGAAGCAACGAAGACGCTGGCGGCGGAAGGCTTCAAGGTGATGGCTTACACGAACGACGATTTGATCACGGCATTGCGGCTCGAGGAAGCCGGCGCGGTCGCCGTCATGCCGCTCGCCTCACCAATCGGATCCGGCCTGGGCATGCTCAACCCTTACGCCATCCGCACTATCAAGCAACGACTGCAGGTTCCCGTAATCGTCGACGCTGGTGTCGGTACCGCATCCGATGCGTGCATTGTGATGGAACAGGGTGTCGACGGCATTCTGATGAATACCGGTATTGCGGCCGCAACGGATCCTGTTCGTATGGCGACGGCGATGCGCCTCGCGGTGGATGCGGGTCGTCTTGCGTACCTCGCGGGCCGAATGCCAAGACGCGAAGTGGCGGTACCTTCGTCCCCCGTGAGCGGAATGCTGGGCTCGTGAGCCAGGCAAATGGCGGGCTTCAGCTGGCGGCGGTTGGCGGAGTGACAGTGGCACGCGTCGCCGCCGCCGAGATAGCCGGCGACCTGCGCGGCGGTGAGATGCTCGACAGCTCGTTCGAGAGGCGAACCACCGAGCTCGACGCGCGCGATCGGCGCTGGCTGCGCGAGCTTGTCTACGGAATGTTGCGGCAGCGCGGATGGATCGACGCCATCCTGGCCGAGCGCGTGCGCGGCGGAGTCGCACGAATCGATTCAGACCTGCTCGATCTGATGAGACTTGGCGTGTACCAGCTGCTTCACATGGGCAGCGTGCCTGCCTATGCCGCAATCGCGCAGACCGTCGAGCTGGCGAAAGTCAGGCATGGCATCGGCGCGAGCAAGCTGATGAATGCCGTGCTTCGGCGTATCGACAGGGAACGGGCCGAGCTCGTAGTGCCTGTTCCCGAGGATCTGGTTGACGCGCTCGCCGTGAAATACTCGCACCCACGGTGGCTCGTGGGACGCTGGCTTTCTCGCTGGGGAGAGGAAGCGGCGAGCGTGCTGATGATGAAGAACAATGCCGAGGCGCCGGTCGTCATCCGGCCATACGGCATTGTGCGCGAGCAGCTCGAGGCGATGCTCGAAGCGGCCGGCGTAAGCATCGAGGATGCCCCCCTCGCGCGAGAGAGCATCCAGATAACAGGTGGCATCTCGCTCACCGAGCTGGGAGCGTTCAAGCAGGGACTGTTTTTCGTGCAGGACCCCGGCTCGACGCTGGTGACGCAGTATGCCGCGATACCGCATGGCTCAGTCGTCGCCGACTTGTGCGCGGCACCGGGAGGCAAGTCGCTCGAGCTGACCCGAACGGCACGCAGCGTCATCGCCTGCGACCGGTCCGCCCAACGGCTGAAGAGACTGGTCGACAATCGAGCGCGTCTCGAGGCGGTCAACCTTCATGTCGCTGTCGCGGATGCGAGGCAGCCCACGATCAGGGAGATGGACGCGGTGCTGGTGGACGTGCCCTGCACCGGGACAGGAACTTTCCGCCGGCACCCGGACGCACGGTGGCGGCTCAGGATTTCGGACCTGTCGGTGATGGCGGCGCTGCAGGCGGTGATTCTTCGTTCGGCTGCATCAACCGTCCGCCGGGGAGGCTTGCTGATATACAGCACTTGCTCGCTCGAGCCGGAGGAGAACGACGCCCAGGTCGAGGAGTTCCTCGCGCGGAATCCGGCGTGGGTACTCGATCCTCCGGCCGAGGGAGTCGTGCCCGCTGAGGCGATCGATCGCGGATTTCTGCGTGTGCTTCCGCACGTGCACGGCAGCGACGGAGCTTTTGCGGCGCGCCTTCGCAGGAGGGAGTAGGTGAACCCTCGCGCTCTGGCGCGAAACTCTTTTCCATATCTGTTGGTGGCGGTTGGCGGTTTCCTCCTTGGGTACGTCATTCTTTTTTTCGTCGCATTTCCCGCCGACGTGCTTCCTGACAACGGGCGAGTGCCAAAGGTCGTCGGTGTTGCGTTCGACGACGCCGCGGCGGCGATCGGAAAAGCCGGGTTCAACGCGGTAAAGACCGAGACCCGTTATCACCGAACGATCGGAAAGGACGTCGTGCTTCAGCAGGATCCTCCCGCGGGGAGCCTCCAGAAGCGCGGAATAGATATCAATCTCGCCGTGAGCGGCGGGCAGCGGAGCGCCACCGTTCCCGAGGTGACCGGGACGAGTCACCAGCAGGCACGCATCGTCATCGAGAACGCCGGATTTCAATTCGGCTCGGTGATGTCGCGCACGAGTGAGCTTCCGCGCGGCGCAGTGATCAGCAGCGATCCTCCAGCGGGCACGTCCCTCCAGCTTCCTGCCGTCGTAAGCATCGCGCAGAGCCAGGGGCCAGCGACTGTTCAGGTGCCGGAGCTCGTCGGACGCTCAATGGCGGATGCGCGCTCCGCACTGGAGCAGCTCGGGCTCAGAGTCGGCGCAACGTCCCGGGACACCAGCTCATTTCAGCCGGATAACACGGTGCTGGGTCAGGCACCGCCAGCGGGCTCGACCGTCTCGGCCGGTGGTGCAGTCGGGTTGCGTATCTCC
>JALYOO010000436.1 GCA_030856845.1 Gemmatimonadota bacterium | reverse complement strand
CTCCGTGCCGCTGGCGCCGGAAACCACGGTGCTGATCAGGGACATGGACCCCGATGCCATCCGGAACGCCTACGTGCTCTACATCGGCGCCGGGGCCGTCGCGGCGGGGGGACTGATCAGCGTATTCCGCTCGCTTCCCGTGATCTGGCATGGCTTGAGAGGAGGAATGCGCGACATCTCGAGCGCGAAGACAGAAGCGACGGCCGCGACTCCGCGCACGGATCGCGATCTCTCCATCAAGGTCGTGCTGATGGGAATACTCGCGCTCGTTGTCGTGATTGCATTCGCCAGCCCATTGTACGTTGGCGGCACCGGTCTGGGCACACGCCTCGCGGCCGCGCTGCTCATCATCGTCTTCGGGTTTCTGTTCGTCACGGTGTCGTCGCGGCTCACCGGAGAGATCGGCTCCTCGTCCAACCCGATTTCCGGCATGACGGTAGCGACGCTTCTACTCACATGTCTCTGCTTCGTCATCCTTGGCTGGACGGGAAGTAACTACTTCGTCACTGCCCTGTCGATCGGCGCAATCGTGTGTATCGCCTCGTCGAACGGAGGCACGACTTCGCAGGATCTCAAGACCGGTTTCCTGGTGGGCGCTACGCCCAGAGCGCAGCAGATCGCGATACTCGTCGGCGCACTGATTTCGGCGCTCATGCTCGGGCCGATACTTCTCAAGCTGAATTCAGCCGGCTCCGTCTACGTTCCGATCGGCACCACCATCGCCGGAGTTTCCGCGGGCTCGGCCCAACCCGGTGAAGTAGCTGATGTCGCTACACTCCGGCGCCGGGAACGCATTGAAGGGAATCTCGCTTCCGGACCGGCGGATTCGAGGGAGTATCTGGTATGGCACCGGCAGGATCCATCCGGCGGTAATGCTGAAAAGTACCTGGTCGATGACAGCGGCCGGCCGGTGTATTTCGTCGATCCCGGAATCAACGGGACGATACGCAAGCTGCCGAATGGTCAGGATGTCCCGAAGTTCGACGCTCCAAAGGCCACGCTGATGTCCTATATCATCAAGGGCATCCTCGGCGGCCGTCTTCCATGGGGACTCGTCCTGCTCGGCGCAATGATCGCCATCGTGCTCGAGATGGCGGGAATTCCGTCGCTGGCTTTCGCTGTCGGGGTGTATCTGCCACTGTCGTCGTCGTCCCCGATATTCATCGGTGGGCTCATCAGGTGGGCCGTCGACAAATGGATTGCGATCAAGCACGCGGGCAAATCGCTCACCGCCGATCAGCTAGTCGCCGAGGGCGACAAGAGTCCCGGGGTTCTGATGGCGTCAGGTTACATAGCGGGCGGAGCCATTGCGGGAATCATCATCGCCTTCCTCGCCGGCGTTCCGTTCATGGCCGGTTTCAACGAGCGCATCACTGCCTTCGGTGAATCCAATCCGTGGCACTCCGGTCCCGCGGCCGACGCGCTGTCCCTGATTCCTTTCGCGGTGCTGATCGTGGTGCTTTACCTCACGGGCCGCGAAAAGCTACTGGCTCCGCGTAGGACCGGACAAGCGTAGGTGCTGGCTTTCGGCACGTCGCTTCAGATATCGCCGGCGTGGATTGGTATCATTTAGGTACTAATCAACCGCCGTGCCGCTCTGAAAGAACCGCCGTCGCCTCGATCTCCACCTTCGCGCGAGCCTCGATCAGACCCGCCACGACCACCACCGACATCGCGGGATAGTGTCTGCCCATGATCTCCCTGTAGGCACGTCCTGTCTCCGGCCGCGACGCGAGATACTCCTCACGGTCCATGATGTACCACGTCAAACGGACAAGGTTCGACGGCCCGGCGCCGGCTTCATTCAGCAACGCCACAATGTTGGACAACGCCTGCCTTGCCTGGCCCGCGAAGTCATCCGTCTCGAACGCGCCGGTCTCGGGATTCCAGCCGATCTGTCCCGCAAGCATGATCTGCCTTCCGCTTGCAACCGTGCCGTTGGCGTAACCACTCGGCCTTGCCCAACCGTCAGGTTGAAGCTGCTTCACGGAGTGTTTTCTCGAAGCCTGTAGCGCTGAAGCTTTCCGGTGTTGGTGCGCGGCAGCGACTCCGCGAATTCCACGGCTCTCGGATATTTGTACGGAGCGATGCGCGCCTTGACGAAATCCTGAAGCTCTTTCACCAGCTTCGGACCTCCTTCATATCCCGGCCGCAGTACGATCACTGCCTTCACGATCTGACCCCGCTGCTCGTGCGGTTCCCCGATCACTCCGCATTCGAGTACCGCCGGATGCTCCAGCAGAACGTTTTCCACCTCCGGCCCGCCGATGTTGTATCCGCCCGAGATGATCATGTCGTCGGTGCGCGCCTGGTACCAGAAATAACCGTCATCATCACGCTTGTACGAGTCACCAGTAAGATTCCAGCCGTTCTGCACATACTCCCGCTGCCGCCGGATGTTGTCGAGATACCGGCATCCCGTCGGACCGATCACCGCCAGGCGCCCGATCGTGCCGTTCGGCAGGTCGTTGCCATCCTCGTTGACGATTCGCGCCCTGTATCCCGGCACTATCCTGCCTGTCGATCCCGGGCGGATCTCATCTTCCGCGGCACTGATGAAGATGTGGAGCATCTCGGTGGCGCCAATTCCATCTATGATCTTGAGACCCGTCGTTTCAAGCCAGCCTTCGTATACGGTGCGAGGGAGCGCTTCGCCGGCGGAAACGCACTTGCGAAGACTGGAGATATCTCGGCCCTCCAGCATTCCGGACATTGCACGGTATGCCGTCGGCGCCGTGAAGCAGATCGTCGGCCGTTGGCCCTCGATGGCATCCAGCAGAAATGGCGGCGTTGCCTGCTCGAGCAACAGCGTGCACGCGCCGATGCGCATTGGAAAGAGCAGCAATCCACCAAGGGCATACGTGAAAGCCAGCGGCGGTGACCCGCAGAACACGTCGTCCTCCGAAGGCTTCAGCACGTGGCGCGGAAAGCAATCGGTGATCGACATGATGTCGCGGTGCGAGTGCATCGTGCCCTTGCCCTCGCCGGTAGTTCCCGAGGTGAAGGCGATTATCGCAATGTCATCAGCGGATGTCCTGCAATTGATGAACGCAGCGGATTTTCCGCGCATCATCGGCTCGAGTCCGAAATGCGCGTCACTGTTGAAGTGAACGACCCTGGCTCCGTCTCTGTCGCTACCGTCGGAATGAGTGATGAAAGCAGCATTGCACTCATCCGCGAAGCGTGTATCGGTGAGGGCGAGCCGTATCTCCGCCTTGTCCGCAACGAATCGAAGCTCCCGCTCGCGAAGCAATGGCATCGTACACACGACTACTCCGCCCGCCTTGATGACGCCAAACCAGCAGGCCGCCATCATTGGGTTGTTGGGCCCTCGCAGCAGCACGCGATTTCCGGGAACGACGCCGAGGTCATCCACCAGCACGTTGGCGATGCGGTTGGCTGTCTCGAACAACTGCCGGTACGTCCAGCTGCCATCCCGAAAGCGAATCGCCGTTCGTTCTCCACGGCCGCTCGCGATCATGCTATCGAGCAACATGGAGGCGCAGTTCATCATGTCGGGATACGAGAGCTCAGGGATTGCTGACCATTCCCGCAGCGGCACGAGCTCCGGCGGGGGCATCCTGTCGGCGCAGAAAGTGTCGACGTGGCCCGTGACGCCCTGATTCACCGGAGGCGCGCCTGGCCGTGACCGGTGTCAGACATTCGATTTTCCCTCCGTTGCACCTCGCAGTCCAAGCACCTGCGCGGCAATGACCAGCTGTTGAATCTCGCTCGTGCCTTCGTATATGCGGAGTGACCTGATCTCGCGATACAGCCGCTCTACCGGGTGACCTGATACGACGCCGCGACCGCCCAGCAGCTGTACTGCGTCGTCAATTACGCTCTGAGCGGACTCGGTCGCGTACATCTTGGCCATGGCGGCTTCGCGCGTGATTCGCTCTGCTCCGTTGTCCCGCGTCCACGCGGCGCGGTAAACCAGCAGCGCGCTCGCATCTATGGAAGTAGCCATCCGCGCGATTTTTGCCTGCGTGAGCTGAAAATCCTGCAGCATGCCTCCGAACATTCTGCGACTGCTCACGTGCACGACTGCTTCATCCAGTGCGCGCCGCGCGAATCCGAGCGCTGCCGCGCCAACTGTCGACCGGAAAACGTCGAGCGTTCCGAGCGCAACCTTGAGTCCCTTTCCCGGCTCGCCCGCTACACGGTCCGCGGGCACACGGCAGTCATCAAAGCGCAGTGTTCCGAGAGGATGCGGAGCCATCGTCTCGATACGCTGCGTTACGCTGAATCCCTTGTCTTCTGGTTCAACTACCAGCGCCACATACTCACGCGGGGCATCGCCAAGCCGGCAGAACACCACATAGTGATCGGCGATTCCTCCGTTGGAAATCCACGTCTTCTCGCCATTGATGACGTACCCGTCGCCGTCACGCGTCGCCGTGGTACGCATTGCACCCACGTCGGAACCGGCATCAGATTCCGATATTGCAAACGCAGCGATCGCGTCGCCGCTGGCAACCCGAGGCAGATACCGCCGTTTGAGCGCGTCGGAGCCGAACAGTGATATCGGCCCCGCTCCAAGGGCCTGCATCGCGAAGGAATAGTCCGCGAGGCCGGATACGCGCGAAAGAGTCTCACGGGCGATGCACAGCGAACGAACATCCAGCCGCTCATTGACTCCGCCGTGCGATGCCGGGATTCCATACTTCAGCCATCCCGCACCGCCGAGCTGCCTGACGAGATTGCGGCAGGTGTCGTCCACGCGCGCTGCGCTGTTAGCCCCATTCTTTTCCGAGCTGCCATCTTCAGCGTGACCGCCCGCATCGAGCTCGCTCTCCGCCCACCGTTGCAGCGAAGCCGCAAGAGTGCGGTGCTCATCCGTGAAGAACGGCCAGTCCAGCGTACCTGAATCCATCAGTCGCCCTCGAACACCGGCGGTTTGCGATCCACGAACGACTGGTAGGCGCGCTCAAAGTCGTCCGTCGTCATGCACTCCGCCTGCATCATCGCCTCGTAGTCCACTGCCTGGTCGATGTCCATCGACCATTCCTCATGCATGCATCGCTTGGTCATTGCATGCGCAGCAGTCGGGCCGCCGGCTAGAGTTCGCGCCAGCCGAAGGGCTTCATCGAGCAGCTCCTCCGGAGCGCAAAGGCCATTGTAAAAGCCCCAACGCTCGGCTTCGTCACCACTCATTGTCCGCCCGAGGTAGAGAAGCTCGCTTGCCCGCCCGAAGCCGATGATCCGTGGAAGAATCGCGCACGCCCCCATGTCCGCGCCGGACAGTCCAACTCTTACGAACAGGAACGCGACCTTGCTGCGACTCGTACCGAGCCGAAGATCGCTCGCCATCGCGAGGATCGCTCCCGCGCCGACGCACACTCCGTCCACCGCGGCAACGATCGGTTGTGGACACGCGCGCATCGCCTTCACCAGGCCGCCCGTCATCTGAGTGAATTCCAGCAGGCCGGCCTTGTCGCCTCTCTTCTTCATCTCGACCAGACGGCCGATGATGTCATGCACGTCGCCGCCACTGCAGAAGTTTCCTTCAGCGCCAGTGATCACGACAGCGCGAACATCCCTTACTCTCTGCAGAGCGAGGAACGTGTCGGTCAGCTCACGATACGATTCGAGCGTCAGGGGGTTCTTCCGTTCCGGCCGGTCGAGAGTCACGGTCCCGACGCGGTCCTGTACTTCCCACTTGAAGTGTTTCGGTGAAAAATTTGCTCCTTCTATCGTTGGCGTCATGGCTGCCGTTCCCCGTCGAGACCATCCAGCACCGATTGTTTCAGCTTGCCGAGCAGTGCGTGGAGCTGCGAGCGGTCAGTGGCTGACAGTCCTTCGAAGAG
>JALYOO010000317.1 GCA_030856845.1 Gemmatimonadota bacterium | reverse complement strand
GGGCCGGGCAGGCTGTTCCCGGCCCTCCTGGCACCTCCTCCTGACGGACGCTATGGCGTTCGCTCGTTTCCCGTCGGGTATGGAAGCGCGGGGTGCGGCCCGATTTTGGCAACAGTGTACTCGCTTGCCCAGAAATCCGGCGGGCCTTCGCTATCCGCCACCTTGTTGCTCACCGGCTTCACGCCGTTTTTCAAGTAGGCCGCGATTGCCCAGAGATCTTCATCGGGCATGTTACGCCAGGTGGGCCACGGCATCGGCACCGCCATGTACTTGGGATTCGCCGGATGGTTGCCCTGGCCAGGGGTGGTCGATGTGATTTCGACATCCGGGGTCTCGCCCGGCCGCAAGCCATAGCGGAGCGAGTTGTAAATCTGCCGCTCGCTGAACCGCCCCATCCCCGTCGTATTGTCGGGCGTGAGATTGCGAGGGCGGGTCTTGAAGGGACCGACGACGAACTCCTGCTCGGGGGTCGTCATGCCCGCCATCCATCCCTTCGCGGAGGGATCGGAGCCACCACCATGACATCCCCCGCAATCCTTCGTGATGACCAGGAACCGTCCGCGAATCAACTTGTCCTGCGCGCCCTGACCGGCAATCTCGTTTGTCGTGGGATGGGGCACCGCCGGGAAACGCCCGATCTTCGCGACCGTGTATTCGCTGGCCCAGAAGTCCGGCGGACGTTCGCTGCCGGCTACGTTGTTGGCTACCGGCTTGAGGCCATGTTTCAAGTATGCGGCAATCGCCCACAAATCCTGGTCCGGCATGTGACGCCAGGCCTCCCACGGCATGGGCGGGGCGAGATATTTCGGGGTGGAAGGAAAGTTTCCCTGCCCAGGCGTGGTTGAGGTGATTGTCACGTCCGGCGTTTCTCCGGGGCGCAGCCCGAACCGGAGCGCATTGAAGATCTGACGCTCGGTATAGCGTCCCGTTCCCGTCGCACTGTCCGGCGTGAGATTCGAGGTGCGGGTCTTGAATGGGCCGATTACGAATTCCTGCTGAGGGGTTGTCATGCCGGCCAACCATCCCTTCGCTCCGGGATTTCCACCACCGCCATGGCAGTCCCCACAGGCGTTGCTGATTGCGACCGCTCGGCCTCTGAGCACCTGTGGCTGCCGCACCTGGCCCGACTCTACGGAGGCTGCGCGGGCTGCACTCGCCGAGCCGCCACCCTGTCCGGCGCAGGCCGCGATCGACAGAACCACCAGCGACCATTCGCACGTGCTGCTGAGTCTTGGCATCATCTGAGGTTCCTCGTCATTTGACTTCGAGAACGCCCATCATCCCGTGATCCGAGTGATCCAGGATGTGGCAATGGAACATCCACTTGCCGGGGTACTTGTCATAGCGAACGATGAACCGCACGGTCTCGTGCTTTGGCACGTTCACCGTGTCCTTCCAGCTTCGGAACGGTGCCGGCACTCCGTTGCGATCGATCACCTGGAACTGAAAGCCGTGAAGGTGGAATGGGTGATCCATCCCCACCAGGTTCTCGATCTGCCATATCTCAACAGCGCCGAGCGGAGCTGAGACATCGATGCGGTTCATGTCGTGGAGTTTGCCGTTGATCATTCCCTGGCTCATCGCCATGACTCGCGTTGCCGTTGATTTCGCGGTATCGAGCGCCGGTATGGCGCGGTAGGTCGCGGGCAACTTGACCGGCTGGAGCGCCGGTTGATTCGTGTATTGAACCGTGAGAATATCCCGCGGAGTGCTCCAGTCCTCCGGCCGCGTCTGGGGGATGTACCGGTCGTACGGCAGCGTCTGAAGCACTGCCGTTTCACCAGGCTTCCCGGTGCCGCGAACCAGAAGCTCTAC
Organism: Gemmatimonadota bacterium; assembly: GCA_030856845.1. GTDB lineage: Bacteria > Gemmatimonadota > Gemmatimonadetes > Gemmatimonadales > Gemmatimonadaceae > UBA4720. The sequence continues at coordinate 4,975 of JALYOO010000317.1, read as the reverse complement.
CCGCTCGCTGTTCGCCACCAGGATCTCGTTGACTTCGAGCGGATGCTCGAACAGGCCGCCGTCATTTCCGATGTGCAGAAAGGTGTGGCCGCGAAGCGCGAGGCGCAAAACACGCGCTGCTGACGCGTTGACCACGCGCCACCGCTGGACCTCTCCGCTGCGGATGTTCATTGCCGGCATGACGCGGCCGTTCACGAACAGGATCGGGCCCTCCCGGCCGTTCTCAAAATCGATCCTGCCCGGAATCGAAGCGGGATCTGGAAAGTCGACTGAGCCATCAGACGTGAACCGGTTGTCGGCGAAGATCAACACTTTCTCCGTTACCGCTGCGGGAACCGGGTCCCGGGGCGGGCGAATGATCACCGCGCCGTAAAGACCCATCGCGATCTGATGTCCCGTGTTGTGTGGATGCGGGTGATACCAGTAGGTGCCGGCGGTCCCTGGCTGAATCGTGAATTCGTAGTCGTACTGTCCGCCGGGCGGCACGAGGTGATACTGGCTGCCGTCAGCGACGACCGGCAAGTGCAGCCCATGCCAGTGGATGGTACTCGGCTCGGGCAATCTGTTCCTGAAGTGGATGACAACCTTGTCCCCTTCGCGGAGCTCGAGCGTCGGACCGGGAACCCTGCCGTTATAAGCATACGCGGGAGTCGATGCACCTCGCACGAACGACACGCGCGTCGGCTCAGCCGTGATCGTGACTTCGACCGTTCCGGGCTTACGTGACGCGTTGACGAGAATCGGTGGACCGGAAACGCTGACCGACGACGATGCTGCCGCGACTAGTGGCTTCTGATGGATGTGTTCCTGGGCGGCGAGCACGTGAGGGGCGAGGCTCGCTAGAGGCGCAAAGAGCGCCGGCGCCAGGAAGCGCGAACGGAGCCGAGGGCGGCGGAGGGAATTCAGGGAATTCATCGCGGACCACTATCTCGTCGACGAGCTGCTTTGTCAACCACGGTGTCGTCGCGGCGGCGGGTAGTTCCAGGCTCCGCCGCCGGCTCGCAGCGCCCGCTGGCAATGGCCTGGTTATCCTGACATACTTGTTGACCCGGAGCCAGAAGTGGCCGACACAACGGGGCGGAAACCTGGAGGCCTGATGTGGCAACAACGAAAGCCCCAGGACCGCCGATGACATCGAGAGCGCCGTGACAGATCCGCTGGTCTCGACGAATACGCAGCCCGATACACCGATCCCGTCACAGTTCACTCGCTACGAGCTACTCGACAAACTCGGCGAGGGCGGGATGGGGGTCGTCTTCCGCGCGCGCGACCCGCGGCTGGGAAGGACCGTAGTTCTCAAGTTCCTTCCGCCGCACATGAGCGCCGACGAGGTAGCCAAGAAGCGTTTCATGATCGAGGCGCAGGCGGCAGCGGCCCTCGAGCATCCCAACATCTGCACCATTCATGAGATCGGCGAAACGCCCGATGGGCAGCTGTACATCGTGATGGCGTACTACGAGGGCGAGACGCTCGGGCAACGCCTTGTGCGCGGCCCTCTCCCCGTGAGAGAGGCGATCGTCACTGCGCTTGAGATCGCGAAGGGGCTATCGAGAGCGCACGAACACGGCATCGTGCACCGCGACATCAAGCCGGCGAATGTCATGATCACGAAGGACGGGTCGGTCAAGATCCTGGACTTCGGGATCGCCAAGCTCGGCAACAATGCGCTGACGCAGACCGGTGGAGTGATCGGCACGTTCGCCTACATGAGTCCCGAACAGGCTTTCGGTGAGCCAATCGACGCGCGGAGTGATGTCTGGTCACTCGGTGTGCTGATGTACGAAATGATCACGGGTGCCAACCCGTTCCGGCGTGAGACGGACCAAGCGATGATGTACGCAGTGCTTACGGCCGATGTCGAGCCTCTGGCCGCAACGGGCAATGGCGTGCCGAGGGAGGTGGACGGATTTCTGAGCCGTGCGCTGGCAAGGCAGAAGGTTGATCGCTTTCAAACAGCCCAGGAGATGGCAGACGAGCTCGCATCGCTGCTCCGTGGCTTGAGCTCGGCAACACCCGCAAAACTGCCGCTTCGCTCGAGGGCGCGAGGATTCGACACCGATTCTTCACTGACTAGAGCCGGTGAGCGCCGGCACGTCACAGTCGTCGCATCACAGATCGACGGGTACTCGCAGATGGTCGAGCGCTCGGCACCGGATGATTGCGATATCCTGACCGCACGGATCCGCGAAGCCGCCACCGAATTGGCGAGCGCGCAGGGTGGAATTCTGAACAGCTTCGACGGCGAGGAGCTCCTCGCACTGTTCGGCGTTCCCGTCGCACACGAAGATGACTTCGTTCGCGCGTCGCGATTCGCTGTCGCACTGCACGCGCGCGTGCAGACCATCGCCACCGAGATGAAGCAGCAGCTCGGCGTGATGCTCCAGCTACGCTCGGGAATACAGACCGGCCTCGTTGTCGCCCAACAGCTGCGGGCGGGTGAGCGGAGATACAAAGTCGCGGGGCCGCCCTTAGCCGTCTCGAACCGGCTAGCCGGGCTGGCCGGCGCCGGGCAGGTCCTCATCAGTCCGGAAGTACAGCGGCTGATCACACCCTTCTTCATGACGGAGGCTCTCCCGCCCGTAACGCTGCACGCTGACTCGCCGCCGACGCATCCCTTCAGAATCACCGGTCAATCGGGCGCCAGTTCGCGCCTCGAGGCCGCGGAGGTGTCGGAGCTCACTCCGTACACGGGGCGCGGACGAGAGTTGTCCAGCCTCCATGAACAGCTCGAGCTGGCGCGGGCGGGCGCCGGGCAGCTCGCTGTCATCATCGGAGAGGCGGGAGTCGGAAAGAGCCGTCTCATCATGGAGTTCGAGCGCGCGATCCTGCGTAATTCCGTGCGAATGCTGCACGGCCGGTGCGACGCAATGCGCGTATCCATCGCCTACCTCCCGTTCATCCGCATGCTGGAGCACGCGCTCGGCGTGATGATAGAAAGTCCCGGATCACAACCCGTTCATGACCGCGCCGTTGCGGCGATCCGGTCGATTGGATCCACGCTCGACGAGTACCTCCCTTTCCTGCTGCATCTGCTCTCGATGCCAAGCGACGAGTTTCCTCTGCCGAAGCACCTTCAGAAAGAGGATTTCCATACGGCCATGACGGAGGCGCTCACGGCAGTTCTCACGCTCGAGGCGCAACGGGCACCGACTCTGCTCGTCCTCGAGGATTGGCACTGGGCCGACGACGCGTCTCGCCAGGTTCTGCGACAACTGTCCGAGATCACGCCCGGATACGAATTGTTCGTCGTTGTGACGGCCAGACCCGAACACGATCATGAATGGGGAAGCGGGGAGCACCAGCGTCTCGTACACCTCGCTCCCGTCGATGCGGGCGCGTCGCTCGCCCTGCTGGAGGCCGCGCTTGGCGTGCAGCGGGTGTCGGAGGAGATCGCTCGAGAAGTCCTGAGGCGAGCCGGTGGGAATCCCTTCTTCATCGAGGAGATGTGCCACTCACTTGTCGAGAACGGCGCGCTTCAGCGTACCGCCGGCGAGGCTGTAGTCGTTGACCGCGCGAGAATTATTCAGCTCCCTGACACTGTCCAGGCGGTGATCGGCACAAGAATCGACCGGCTGGAAGCCACCGCGCGCGATGTTCTAAAGGTTGCGTCGGTCATCGGACCGGAGTTCCGCCGCGGAATTCTCGAGCAGGTCGCCGAGCAGGGCGTAGACCTCAGCGGCGCGCTGGAACGTCTCAAATCAGCGGGCCTGATTCAGCAGGCAGCGGTGGTTCCCCGCCCCGCGTATCGGTTCCGGCACATCCTCACACACGAAGTCGCCTACAACTCACTGCTCGAGCATCAGCGATCGGTGCTGCATGCATCGGTGGGACGCGCGATTGAAACTGACGAACCCGACCGTCTCGATGAACAGTCTGACGTTCTCGCCAGACACTTCAGCCGCGCCCGGGAATGGACACCCGCGATCCGCTATGCGATGACCGCCGCCGATAGAGCCGCCCGGCTCAGTCAGTTCGCACAGTCGCTGTCGAGTCTCGATGACGCGCACGAATGGCTGTTCGAGCTCGTGGAGGACGAGTCACGCCAGGAGCTGCTCGCGGAAATCCTGCTCCGCCAGGAGAGAATGTGCGAAACCCTGGGGCTTCGGGAGCGTCAGCAACAGCTCGTCGCCCGGCTGATCGAGCTCCTCGAACCGCGGGGTGAATCGGAGAAGCTGGGGGAGGCTTATCGTCGGCAGGGCGAGCTCTACACTTTGCTGAGACATTTCTATCTGGCAGCGCAGGCGCTGGCGAAATCGCTACAGATCGCACGCTCGCGCAACGACGCAATCGCCGAAAGAAATGCGCTGAGAAGCCTGGGCTTTCTGAGATGGAACGAAGGTAATTTCACGGAGGCGCTCAGTCTGGCGAAGGAAGCTCTCGAACTCGACCGGAGCCGGGGTGATCAGGAAGCCGTCGAGGGCGATCTCATCAACCTCGGTCAGATCTACAAAGGGACAGGAGACTACGAGCGCTCGCTGGAGTCCCTCGAAGAAGCGCTTCGCGTTTCTACCGAGCGGGGCGACGCGGTGCGGCAGTGCTACATGCTCGGAGTCATCGGTCAGGTTCACCACGCGACTGGAAATCTCGACAAAGCGCTGGAATATCTTCAGCGAGCCGACGACGGGGCGCGCGTTCAGAAGCTTCCCATACAGCGTTCCTTTCACCTCATCAGCCTCGCGAATGTTTTTGTACAGCTTGGCGAGACGGACAAGTCGCTGGCACTGTACCACGAGACGTTGGATGACTGCCGTCGGGCCGGATACACGCCAGGTCTTGCCCAATCATTGAGATTGCTCGGCGACTTGTTGATTACGCTCGGCCGCGACGGCGAAGCCGTTCAGTACCTTCGCGAGGCCGCCGGCGCGTTCACTCAGCTCGCTGATCCGGAGACCGAAGGGGAGATATGGACTCGTTGCGCTCCCGCTCTCGAGCGCCTCGGTCGCTGGGAGGAAGCGTTCGAGGCCTGGGAATCAGC
>JALYOO010000316.1 GCA_030856845.1 Gemmatimonadota bacterium | reverse complement strand
CGCGTCAGATGCGCCGCGAGCTCGTCGTCCGTCTCGTCGTCAGAGGTCGCGACCACGATCTCGTCGACCATCGTGGCGCCGGAGAGCTGGCTCAGCATTCGATCGAGCATCGTCACGTTTCCGATCGGGGCCAGTACCTTGCCCGGGAAGCGGGTAGACGACGTCCGGGCCTGAACTATTGCGACAACTTTCAACGATCCAGCTCGTCGGGCCATGTTCTCGGATCCAGAATGCGCGACCGCGAGGGATCCTCCGCCAGGTGGCGAATGTGATACTCGTGCCGGGTCAGCTCCTGAAACTGCGCCAGCTTTTCAGGGGGCATTTCCATCGCCATCCCAACGGCCGCGAGCTGGTTCTCGTGATCGACACCGACGATCACTCTGTCTTCGTCACCGATCAGCTGAAGAACGCTGGCCAGGAGAAGCGGCGCGAGCTCCACGCCGATCTCGGCTGCCGCTGACTGCAACGATGCGGCGACGCCCGATACTCCCGGCGCGCGCCGCTCAGCACTCTCCGGCAACTCGAGCAGTACACCCTGAAGGTAGACTGAGCGGATATCCAGCGGCACCACGGTAGTGCCGCGCGCGGCCAGCGAACGCCGGTCCAGGACATTGCCGGGCGCCTGCACTCTTCCAATTCCCTCCAGCGCGCACGCCGACGCTACTTCTTCCGGGCCGTAAACGCTCTGACCTGCTACCGCTTCCGATCCCTCGACCGCCGCCAGCATCGCTGGCCACAGGTCCGCCGAAAGAAAGCCATGAGACAGCAGCACCCGGCTGCGGGCACCCTCGAACCGCGCGAGGGCGGCCCGGGCGGCCCTCTCGATCTCGGCGAGGCGCGGCGCGGGAGGTCCGACCGCACACTTCGTCACCACTTCCGCGAGGCCGAGCCGTCCCCTCCCTGTGGCCCAATCCTGCAGCCGCGCCGCAGAGGCTCCGTATGCCTCGGCGGTGTCGAAAGCTCGTACCCCCAACGCCCACGCGGCATCGAGAATGCGAAATGCGTCGGCCTCGGACATCGCCGGTGCCGACCGGCGCGTGCCATACGGAAGCCCAAGCTGTACCGTACCCAGTACGATCCGGTCCTGAAGCGTCACCGACTTTCGCTCACAAGCTTGTCGTTGCTGGCGAGCATCTCGACCGCGGAAACCAACTGCGGGAAGTTGTCGTTCCAGTTCGCGCGCTTTCGAACGAGGGATCTGTTTGCCTCGCCCATCGCTGCCCTCAGCCGCGGGTTCCCCATCACCGACAACATCGCGGTCGCCAGCGCTTCAGCATCGCCCGGCGTCGCGAGCGCGCCGTTCACACCTGGCTCTATCCACTCGAGATTGCCGTGGCCCGAGGCGGCCACGACGGGCAGGCCGCAAGACATCGCTTCGAGCAGCGATACCGACGTGCCGTCGCTCAGTGCGGAGCTCACGTAGACATCCGCCTCGCGGAAATAATCGACGAGCCCGGCGTGAGGAGCTCGGCCGGCGAAGTGCACGAATTCCCTCAGCTCGTGCTGGTCCACGAGCCTGTTGACGTCGTTGCGGAGCGAGCCATCGCCGAGCAGCAGCAGCCTGGCCTCTGGCCGGGTATGGCGAAGCCTCGCGAAGGCACGAATGAGTACATCGATTGCATAAACCCTCTCCCAGCTGCGAGTGGAGATGAAAACTTCATTGTCCGTCCAGCCGAGCTTCCGGCGCAGCGACAATGACGAGCTGCCTGGGCTGAAGTGGGCGAGGTCTATACCCCACGGAAAGGTGACGATAGCAGCGTCCGCCAGCGAGGAGTGACGGTGGACCGCCTCGCGTACGGCGCGACAGTCTCCGAACACAGCGTCTGACCGGGAAAGCGCGTACCGCGTCGCAAACCTCATGAACGCGGTCGTGTCCGCGTCCACGAGCATATCCGACCCCCACGAGACTGTTACAAGCCTGGCGGCCCCTGCAAGCGCCGCCAGGAACGCGCCCGATTGAACCGGCCCGGCGATGACCACACTCGCATTCGTCTGTGCCAGGACCTCCCCGAGTGCAGCCTTGCGGTCCACCCAATCTCGCCGGGTGACCGGCTCCACGCTGTATGGCCATGGGATCGTGCTCACGCCTCCTGGAACGGGGCGGCTGTCGAGCCTTTCGTTCAGCAGAGGCAGAAAGCTCGTCTCCCATCCAGCCCCGACGAACGAACCGAGAAAGCGGTGGTCGTGCGTGTTGTACCCGCGTGAGATGTAGAGGATCTTCAGGCGAAGTCCATCCACTTCGGATAGTCTCCGCGCTTCAACAGCCGCGTGAGGGTGCGCCCGATGACATCGCGCTGGCGGAAAGGAGGTATGGAGTCGGATGGTGCGGGCCGCAAAGGCGTGAGATCACCGTCCGCGAGCGTTGTTCCCGCGGGCAGGTCTCTCGTCGCACGCAGGCATCGGCGCTGAATGACCACCGTCTCGAGCTCGTTCTGTTCGACGATTTTTTTCCCATCGCCGAGCGCGTACTCGACCTCGCGCGTTCGATCCACCATTTCGCGCCAGCTTGCCGGGTCCAGCGAGAACGGATGGTCGGGCCCCTCACGGCCGCGGTCATCAGTGAAATGCTTCTCCACCGCGCGTGCCCCCAGCGTCACCGCGCCGAGCACCGCGGCATGGCCGGGAGTGTGGTCGCTCAGGCCGAGTACGAGTTGGGGGTACATCGACGCGAAGGTGCGGATGACATTGAGATTGACGAAGCGGAAGTTTTCCGCGCTGCCCGTGTAGTTCGTGTTGCACTGCATCAGCAGCAGATACGGGTTGAGCTCGAGAATCGTATCTACCGCCTGCTCCACTTCCTCGATGCGCGCGGCTCCCGTCGCAAGCAGCACCGGCTTTCCCTTCCGCGCGATGTGCCGCAGCGCCTCGTGCCAGGTGATGTCGCCTGAGCCGATCTTGTACGCGGGGACATACGGCTCGAGCATATCCACCGCTTCCAAATCGTACGGTGACGAGAAAAAATGGATGTTCGCATCGTGACACGCCGCGCTTAGCCGCTCCGTCCACTCCCACGGAACCGACGCTGCCTGGTAGACCTCGAACACGGATTTCTTCCACCTGCTCTGATGCGACAGTTGGGGACCGGAGTCGAACCCTTCCCTGCTGACTATTTTCTCCGCGCGGAAGTGCTGGAATTTCGCGGCGTCCGCCCCCGCGGCAGCAGCGGCGTGGATGAGCCCGATCGCCCGTTCCAGGTCCCCGTCGTGATTGGCGGCCACGTCGGCAATGAAGTAGGTCGGCGCGTTGTCGCCGATCGAGCGGCCCGCTATGTCGATTGTGGGCAAGTCATCTCTCGATTGTGGCGAGTCATCGATTGTGGCAAGGTCAGCTCTCGACGGTTGCGCGAAGCCTGGCGGCGTATCCGTCGTCTCTCAGCGCCCTGTAGCCTTCGATAGCGTCGGACACTTTCGGCATCTGGCGGCCGAGCGCGATCTCTGCCCTCGACGACGAGAGCGACGTATTGAGCGGGCGCGCTGCGCCCAGCCTGGCGCCGCCCGATGAGCCCTTCACCACGAGATCCGCGCTC
>JALYOO010000412.1 GCA_030856845.1 Gemmatimonadota bacterium | reverse complement strand
TGCGGAGGTCCCGGCGGCTGCTTCCTGTACACATCGCCGCGGGTGCGGGACACGCTGTCGCCGGCGATCACCGGGTGGCAGGCACATGCCAGACCTTTCGCTTTCGAGGATCGAATGGAGTTCGCCGCCGGACCTTTCCGATGGCTCAATGGAACGCCGGTGATACCGGCTCTCTACGCCTGTGTCGAAGGGGTGAAGATCCTTCGGCGCGCGGGCCTGGATGCCATCCGTCAGAAAAGCATTCGGCAGACCGGGCGACTCATCGAGCTTGCGGATGACCGCGGATATCGCGTGAACGCTCCGCGGGATGAGCAGCGACGGGGAGGAACGGTCGCGATCGACGTACCCCACGGCTACGAAGTCGCGCAGGTGCTTCTCTCCCGGGAGATACTCGTCGATTACCGGGTGGGGGCCGGCATCAGGGTGGCGCCATTCTTCTTCACGAGGGACTCGGAGGTCGACGACGTGATTGGCGTCGTTGACGAAGCGCTGCGAACAGGCGAGTGGGAGCGCTTTGCGGAGCGAACCGCGGTGGTGACGTGATCAGGGGCCGGGTCGTTTGCTTCTTGTTACCGGCTCGGTCCCACCGGTCTCCCGCTCGACCTGCTACGTTTTTGTTAAGACGGCTACGCGGCCCGCAACGTGCCTTGAACAAACCGGTGCGCAAATAGTACAATAAGACAACTCGATCAGTCGGAGGTTGTGACCGGCCATGGCTACCCCCTTTCTGAGTTCCGAGGAGTACGATGAGCGAGCGCATCAACTGTATAACGAAGGCCAGTATGATGAAGCGTTGGACGTACTTCGCGAAGGACTCGCGCTCTACCCGAATGCGGTAGAGTTGCACATTGGCGTCGGTTACGCGTACCACGCCCGCGAGGAGTTTGCCTGGGCCAGAAGAAGCTTCGAGGAAGCCCTTGTCCTCGATCCGGAACACGAGGATGCACTCGCGGGGCTAGGAGAGACGCTGCTGAAATTCGGGCAGCAGTCCGCCGCCCTGAAGAGCTTCCGTCACACTCTCGAGCTCGGCTATGAGGATGACATCGAGCTGATGCTCCAGATCGGCCGTGCACTTTTTCGCGAGGGCCTGATCGATGAGTCGCAGGAATATTTCGAGATCGCTGCGAGACAGTCACCGGATTCGGCCGAAGCAGTCTCCTGCATTGGGTACGCGCAGCACCGTCTGGGAGACGATGAGGCCGCCATTGCCACTCTCCGCCGCGCCCTCAAGATCGACGAAGACCATACCGAGGCACGCATCTACCTCGGCAACATCTTCTACGACCGTGGCGACTACGAGGCAGCGCTGTATCATCTGGATCGCTCGACCCCCGACGATCACTGGGACGAGCTCGGTATCTGGCGCCTGATCGAGCTCAAGAAGATGGTTTACCGTCTGCGAGACGCGGATCCCGAGCTGAAGCCCTGGGAAGAGCGGCTCACCGAGCTCTCCGGTGAGCCGGATGACATCGACGAAATGCTCGCCGAGATAGAAGCGAGGGCGGCGGAGGTCGCTGAGGGGGAGGCTCGCGGGCAGCTGGAGTTGTTCGGGGCATTGCTCAGCAACTTCGCCAGCGACAAGGCACCGCAGGCGGCGGCACATTGCATTACCATCGACGAGGACAACTCGTTCGAAGGAACCTGGGAGGAAATTCTGGAGAAGCTGAAAGTGGCGCGCGGATCTTCGACCGAAGGCTCGCTGAAGGAGTTCATGATGACCGAAGCCCGCCGCGGCTTCTCCCTCACCGGTTACCTCATTCCTACGGAGGATGCCGAGAGTTTCATTCGCGGAAGCGCCGACGCGGGGCTTCTGCGGATCGTGAGATGACCGGTGACCAGCAGTCCGCCGTCGCGGCGCTCAAGACAGTAGAGCATATCGCCGCTCGAATGGACCGGTCGCGCGACGGTGAGGATCGCGCGGCCGACATCCTCGAGCTGTGGCACGGCACCGAAACGTCGCTCCGAGCGCTGATCGGTGGCTCCACGCTGGGCGGTCAGGGACTCATTCGGGAACTTCGCCAGCGGGAATTGATCTCCCTCGGGCAGGCGTATGCACTGCTCGAATTCCTGGGAGCGCGGGACCGCGCGAATCGAACGACGTATCGCGCTACCGATAACGATGTAGTGGTGGCACGCGAGGGTTACCGGCAGCTCGAGTCGGGCCTTGCGATGGCGGTTGCTGAGCCGGCCGCTTCGCCTCTGCCTCCTCCAGCTTCGGCACCTCCGCCACCGGCCTACAATCCACCCGCGTACGGACCCCCTGCCTATTCGGCTCCGCCCGCTAGCCAGTCGCCGTACAGTCAGCCGTCGGCGGGTCGTCCGCCTGCTTACGCCTCCGCGACTGCCAACGCGAACACTCCGGTCGCCGCGGCTCCCGTGGAAGCGCAGCCGACTTACGCATCGCGTACAAGTCGTATTCCCGCCAATACGTGGCTGATCGCTGCCCTCGCTCTGCTCGTGCTGGCGTCGATCGGCGGGTACGCGATGTTCGCGCGCCGCCCCGACCCGGATAAGCAGATGACCGAGGCGATATCGATGATGCAGGAAGGCCGGCGGGAGGCGGCACGCGGGCAGTTCTCTACCATCGCTCGAGAGAATCCGAGCCTCGCCACACCGCACGTTTTCCTGTCGCGACTGGCGCGAGAGGAAGGCGACCTCGGCACCGCGCGGCGGGAGCTCGAGACAGCGATTCGGCTCGAGCCCGCGAACGCAGTCGCGCTGCGGGAAATGGGACTCATCCTGTTCTCCGCCGGCAACTACGAGGTCGCGAGGCGTTTCTTCGTTCGCGCGATCCAAAGCAACCCCGCTGACAAGGCATCTCAGGGCTACCTCGGCTGCGCGCTGTCGCGCCTGAATCGAGTGCAGGAGGCCCAGAGTTTCATCAGTCGCGCCGGCCCCGGCAGCTGGACCTCCTGTCTTCCTCAACGGCCGCTGTGATCGAATTCAACTCTACAACGAAAATCTACCGCTCGCTCCTCGGTCGCTCGGTTACTGCGGTCGAGGAGTTTTCGTTGCAGGTCGCCGAGGGGGAAGTGCTCGGTATCGCCGGCCCTAACGGCGCCGGAAAGAGCACCCTGATTTCGCTGTTGCTCGGATATCTGAAACCAACGACCGGGACTGTGACCATCGATGGCCAGGAACCGCGCGCGCACGTCGAGCGCCACGGAATCGGATACCTCTCGGAGTTGATGACGATCAACCCTAGCTGGACAGGAGAAGATGCGCTGCGCCGGTTTGCTACTCTCGCCGCGGTTCCGCGGGCGCAGGTTGAAACGAGGGTCGACGCGGTGATCGAAGAGATGGGGATCGCGGAGCACCGGTCGAAAAAGATTAAGGCGATGTCGAAGGGAAACCTTCAGCGCCTCGGCCTCGCGCAGGCTCTCTTGCGGGATGAGAAGGTGATGATCCTGGA
>JALYOO010000407.1 GCA_030856845.1 Gemmatimonadota bacterium | reverse complement strand
CTCATGAACTGGTCGTTCGAGATATCGAGCCGGTCCCACATGCCCTCGAATCGAGCCGCGATGTCGTCAACCAGCGCCTGCGGCTCGACATTCCGGTCAGCGGCCTCGAGGGCGACTTTCTGCCCGTGTTCATCCATTCCAACCAGGAAATGCACGTCGTCACCGCACATTCTGCGGTAGCGGGCGATCGCGTCAGCGCCGATTTTCTCGAATGCGTGCCCGAGATGGGGATCGCCGTTCGCGTAATCGATTGCCGTGGTGATGTAGAACCGGGCCAAAGTCAGCCGTCCCCGGACTCACTGCTATCACCAGGGCCCGTGCTGCCTCTGCCACGCTTGCCCCCACGCCGCCCGCGCCGCCTGCGAGCGGCGCCGGCATCCTCAGACCCGTCGGCATTCCCGCGAACGCGGGAATCCATGTTCCCGCCTGCCCCGATTCCGTCCGCAGCCTCGGGAGCAACCACCTGTTGCAGGCCCGCCACGTCGTGTTCGGCGGTGTAGTTCAGCTCAGGCGAGATCTCGAAGGGGTCGTCATCAGTCTCTGATTCATCCAACGCCGCCTCATCGATCTCTTCGCATCCGCCAGGCCGCCCAGCAACGGCCGACTCCGCTTCACGATTGAAATCGGCCAGCGAGACAACTCGCGTGTCACCCTCAGCCGTGCGAAAGGTCAGACGCTCGTGGAAGATATCGATCGCCATGAGCTTTTCTTCGCCCGACGGCGTGACAAAGATCTTTCCTTCCTTGGGGAATCGCTTGCGACTCTGCACATAGAACTCGTGCTCGTATCTGAGGCAGCACATGAGCCTCCCGCAGGCGCCAGAAATCTGGGCCGGATTGAGCGACAGTCGCTGATCCTTGGCTACTCCCAGATTCACCGGCCGCAGCTCCGGCAGCCATGACGCCGAGCAGTACTGGCGACCGCACCTGCCGATGCCGTCGAGCCGTTTCGCTTCGTCGCGAACTCCGATCTGCTTGAGTTCGATGCGGGTTCTGAACAGCGCAGCCAGGTCGCGCACCAGATTCCGAAAATCAACCCGCTTCTCGGCGGTAAAATAAAACGTCAGCTTCTTGCGGTCCCACTGCCATTCGGCATCCGACAGTTTCATGGCGAGTCCGTTGGCGCGAACGCGTTCGGCGGCTTTTCGCCGGACGTCGTCGTTAAGCCGTTCGAGCTCTGCCGCCGATGCCTTGTCGCGGGCGTTGGCGAGCCGGAGCGCCTTGCGCGTTGGGGCGGACCTGCCGCAGCCGTGCGGGCAGCCGCCATTCCGAATCTGGGCCAGCTCACCAAGTGAATGAACCTGACCGAGATCTTCGCCACGGTCTGCATCGACGATGACCGCCGCCTTGAGCGGAGGTGCATCGGGATAATCCCAGAGAAAGAACTCTTTTCGGTTGCCTCTGAATGCCACTTCGACGAGATGAGCCACTACTCAGCCCATTGGCCCAGCCGGAGATACTTCTGTCTCCTGCGGCGTACGAGTTTTTCGGGCCTGAGCTTTCGCAGCTCTTCCAGATGGCGGTCGAGGGTTTCCTGTAGAATCTTTGCCGCGGCGGCATGGTCGGAGTGGGCCGCCCCGGGCGGCTCCGGCACTATCTCATCGATCACCCGCAGCTCGAATAGATCGGGCGCGGTGAGTCGCAGCGCGGATGCCGCCTTCTCCTGGACATCGGGCCGCTTGCCGTCCTTCCACAGAATGGTTGCACAACCTTCGACGCTGATCACCGAATAAACCGCGTTCTCCATCATCAGAACCCGGTCGGCAACGCCCAGGGCGAGTGCTCCGCCCGAGCCGCCCTCGCCGATAACCGTGGCGATTATCGGCACCGTTAGCTGAGTCATCTCGAGAAGATTTCGGGCGATCGCTTCTGACTGTCCCCGCTCCTCCGCGCCGATCCCCGGCCACGCTCCCATCGTATCTATGAATGTGAGCACCGGGACATGGAATTTCTCCGCGAGCTTCATGAGCCGGAGAGCCTTGCGATAACCCTCCGGATGAGGCATCCCAAAATTCCGCTTGAGCAGCTCCTTTGTATCGCGTCCACGCTGCTGGCCCATCACCATGATCGTCTCGCCATCGAGGCGGGCCCAGCCGCCGATGATCGCCGGATCGTCGCGGAATGCACGGTCGCCGTGCAGCTCGATGAAATCGGTGAAGATCAGCTCGATGAGCTCGGATGTGAACGGGCGCTTCGAGTTTCGGGCAACCTGCACTCGCTGCCAGGGAGTGAGATTGTGGTAAATCTCCTCGCGAAGCTCGCCAAGCTTCCGTTCGAGCGGAGCGATCTCGACGGAAACGTTCATCTGCCGCTCTCCCGCAAGCCTCTTTAACTCGTCTATCTGCTTTTCCAGCTCCGCTATCGGCTTCTCGAAGTCGAGCGATGTGGAAGTTGCCACTTACTTGCTCCCGCGTTGCAGACGAACCGAATCGTTTCCAAGCAGTGAGCGCAGCTCGCCAAGCGCAGCGCTGTTGACCGCAAGTGTCAAAGTGCGGGAACGAAGCCGTGCCCGCAACCCGTTTCCGTCGCTGTACTCGAGCTCCAGTGGCACCGTCCCGGGATAGGACTCAACTATCGACTTCAGCTCCTCCACTATTCCGGGCGATCGTGCCGGGTCCTTCAGCACCTCGATTGAAATCATCACCTGGCCGTTAGCTCTCAGCTCTGCGAGTTTCATGACTGAGTCGAGCACGAACGACGGGTTGTCGGCGCCCTGATCGCGGCGTGCGTATCCGCCCCTGAGCAGAACTGGAATATCGGTCTTCACCTGGTCGGCGAGCACTCCCCATTTTTCCGGGAACACGAGCACCTCGGTAGAACCGGAAAAATCCTCGATCGTAAGTCTTGCGAACTCCGCGCCTGACCGCTTGCTCGTCTGCTTCTTGATCGCGGTAACGACGACCGCGAGCGCCATCGGCTCAGCGCTCCACTTTCCGAGGTCAGCAACCTTGTGAGTCGCAAACAACTCACATTCCGTGGTGAACGGATCGAGAGGGTGCCCGGACGTATAGAAGCCGAGGATCTCCTTTTCCTTCGACAGCCGATCGGATTCGGTCCATGGTGCAATATTCGGCAGGGCAGGGGGCGCATGCTGTGCAGGCGTGCCGTTCGACGAAGGAGTGCCGAACATCGACACCTGTCCGGACGTCTCCTCCTCCTGCTGAAGTGACGCTTCGCGTAGCGCCGAATCCAGAACCGCGAACAGCTGCGCGCGGTGTCCACCGAGCCCGTCGAGCGCACCGGCCTGAATCAAGGCTTCGAATACCCGCTTGCTGCACACCCTCAGGTCAACACGATTAGCCAGATCGAAAAGCGACGTGATCGGAGACTTTTCGCGTACAGCAATAATTGAATCGATCGCCGACCTGCCGACGTTGCGTATCGCGCCCAGACCGAAGCGGATTCGCTTGTCGGCGATGACCGTGAACTTGTAACCCGATTCGTTGACGTCCGGCGGAAGCAGGTCGATGCCGATGACGCGCGCCTCATTGATGTACTTGACGACACTGTCAGTGTCGCCAATCTGCGACGTCAGCAGCGCTGCCATGAAGTCGGCGGAATAGTGAGTCTTGAGCCACGCGGTGTGGAAGGAAATGATCGAGTAGGCCACCGCGTGCGACTTATTGAAGCCGTAACGCCCGAACGTCTCGATCTGCCC
>JALYOO010000389.1 GCA_030856845.1 Gemmatimonadota bacterium | reverse complement strand
AGCGGATACACCGGACTGCTCGCGTAATACTCCGAACCGAGCAGTCCCCTCTCTTCAGCCGTGAAGAAGATGAAAACCAGCGAACGTTGAGGACGCGGGCCCGCTGCGAACAGGCGTGCGAGCTCTAGTACGGCCGCGCTGCCGGTCGCATTGTCGATTGCGCCGTTGTAGATGCTGTCACCACGCGCATCGGGTGCGCCGACGCCGAGGTGATCCCAGTGCGCACCATACAGTATTGTCTCGTCCGGCCGCGTCGTTCCCGGTAGGCGGCCAATGACGTTCTTCGAGCGGATCGTCTGCTTACGCACCTGGTAGCTCGCCGAGAAAGTCGCGTTTCCAAGTGTCACTGGCCGGAAGTCACGCGTCTGCGCTCGCTTCTTCAGCGCCTCGAAATCCTGTCCCGCAGCGGTGAACAACCGCACCGCATCATCCCTCTGTACCCACCCTTCGAGCGGCGGATGAACCTCGGCGGGATTGGAACGCACGATGTCGAACATCGTGTTGGTGTTGGAATTCTTCACCGTCGCCCACCCATACGATGCAGGCGCAGTCTCGTGCACGATCAGCAGTCCCGCCAATCCCTGCCGCGCGGCTTCCTCGTACTTGTAGGTCCAGCGGCCATAGTATGTCATCGCCTTGCCGCCGAAGTCGCCCTGGCCGGTCTCGAAATCGGGGTCGTTGATCAAAACGATGCCGACCTTTCCGCGTACGTCCTCACCCTTGAAGTCATCCCAGTTACGCTCGCCTGCTTTCACCCCGTAGCCGAGGAACACGAGCGGAGCATTCTGGATGTTGACGCGATCGACGTTCTGCATCGACGCGCGTACAGCGATCTGCTGGCCCTGTGTCAGTGCAACGGTCTGACTGCCGACGGTGACGGAGAGCAAAGGTGTGCCGATGATGTCGCTCTGGCTGAGAGGCACTTCCTGGAACCACGATCCGTTGGGACCACCGGGCTGCACGCCCGCCGCCTGTAGCCGGTCCCGGATGTAGTTGACGGTGAGCTCCTCGCCCGGTGTCGCTGGACCTCGGCCGAGGAATGCGTCAGACGACAGGGTGCGAACGTCCGACGCGAGCCGGTCGGTGCTGACTTTTGCGCTTCCCGTATCGTTGCCGGCGCGGACCGCCGATGTGCATGCAGTGAGCGCAACGAGAATGACAACATGTCGTACTTGATTCATGATTGATCTCTGGTGCTGGACGTAAATCACGGGGAAGCGGGCAAAAACGTTGACCATCGGCCGCGGATGCGCATCTAATACTATCAGGATAAAGTTCTATCCGAAGAAAGGTGGGGGGTTATTCCATTCGCGGCGTTTATCGTTGTGCCGCACCCAGGTAAGAAAATTGTGAACTCTGTTGTGGTAGAGTGAGCGAGCGGATATATCAACGCCGGATTCACCATGGAGACACATGAACGCGTTTAGATGTCTCGCCGCCGCGATTGCGGCGTGCTCGGTTGTCGCGCCCGCTGACGCACAATCCAGCAATCCTCCTCGCCGCGCCCATCACTCGATTGCCTACGACGAAACCCGGCAGCGGGTGATACTCACCGGTGGAAGTACTCCGCGTGACGGTGGAAGCCGCTTCGAGTTCTTCAATGACCTCTGGGAGTTCAACGGCGACAGATGGACTCCGCTTGTCTCTTCGGGCGAGAAAGTCTCTGGCGTTGCGCTGGCGTACGACACACGCCGCAAACGAATGGTTTCGTTCGGCGGATATCGCGGAATGTCGGTAGGTGACGTGCGCGTGCTGGAGAATGGAGAGTGGAACACGATCGGAAAACACGATGCGATGCCTGCCGCGGAGCCGGGCTTCGTCTACGATCCAGCGCGCGACCGCTTCGTTGCCTTCGGCGGTTCGGCCGGCCGGGGCCAGGCACACGGCGACACGTGGGAGTACGACGGTACCGCGTGGACCAAAGTCGCCGTCGCGGGGCCGCCTGCGCGCCAGGCGCACGCGATGGTTTACGATGCGCAAAGGCGCCGCGTCGTTTTGTTTGGCGGCATGGGCGTGCCGGCGGAGGGCCAGCCGCCGCCGCTGTTCGGCGATACATGGGAATTCGATGGATCGAATTGGCGGCGCTCTGACGTTCCCGGG
>JALYOO010000374.1 GCA_030856845.1 Gemmatimonadota bacterium | reverse complement strand
GTGCAGCCGTGCTCGCCGAAGATCGCAATCGATCAGCAGGATGCGCATCCCTTGCTGAGCGAATGACACGGCGAGGTTTGCTGACGTCGTCGTCTTGCCCTCTCCCGGGCCCGCGCTGGTGACCACCAGGCTGCGAAGGGCCTGCACGGCCTGCGAGAACATCAGGTTCGTGCGAAGCGTTCTGTACGCTTCGGCCCCAGCTGATCGCACGTCGGTGACGGTGACCAGGTCCTCTTCGTGCTTTCCGGAGGGTGACTTGTTATTCGACTTCAGCGATGGCAGCGCACGCATCATGCGATTGCCTGCGCCGTTCGACGTAGAAAGCCGGGGAATCACGGCCAGTCCGGGAACCTTCAGCAGCCGCTCGATGTCGCTGCGCCGGCGAATGGAATTGTTGAGCCCGTCCACCAGCACCGCCGCACCGCACCCAAGCATCAGGCCGACGATCATTCCGATCACCAACTTGCGCCTTCCCTTGGTGGGAATCTGATATCCGGGAGACTCCGAGAGCTGAACAATTTCAACCTGGCCCGCTTCGACAGCTTCGGCCATCTTGGCCTGTTGCAACTCTGTTCTCAGCTGATCCGCGGTACTCTGAACGCTCTGTACCCGCTGGTTCAGCTGCATCTCCCTCGCTTCTATCGCGGGTGCGGCGGAGATCGCGGTGGCTCCGGTGGCCCTCTGCCGATCCATCGCCTGGATCTGGGCGTCAATGGACTGGATGTGGCTCTCCACTGCATCAATCATCTTCGATGCGGTGGCGGGGATCAGGGAACTGAGCGCCACCACATCGGGATTGCTAGGTGCCTGACCGGCCGTCAACAGGTCGTCACGGGCCTTCTCGTATTGTGTCAATTGCCCGTACAGCTGTTGCACAACCGGATTGGACCCAATGCCCGGTTGAGAAATCAGCACGCGTAGACTCCCGCTCATGTTCTGTGGCGATGCCTTCGCCTGCGCAATGAGGGATGTCGCAGTTCGTTTTTCGGCGTCGAGCTCGGATCGCTTGGTATCGATCTGGATGATGCCGGCCTCTTGAGCACCCGCCCGGGCGGCGGAGCTGAAAACCTGGCGTCCGCTCCGGTACGAAGTGTAGGCCCCTGAAGCGCCCGACAGCATCGAGTCCGTCTGTCGCAGCTGGTCTTCGAGGAAACGCCGCCGCCGGCGCGAAATCTGCTGCGCGTTCTGCGCGTTCTGCACCTGGAACGCCTCTGCCATGGCGTTCGCGATCCGCTTCGCTTCCCAGGGTTCGGATCCCGTGTAGGAAAGATCCAGGATGTCGGTCTTTGACCGCGAGCTCGGCGAGAATCCTCCGAGAGCGTGACCGACAGCCGACTCCTTCGACACGACGTCGAAAACGGTGGATGCCGTTGCCGGCTGCTTGGAGACCGTCAGAGAGACGCCGTCAATCGCTGCCGGTACTCCATAGATCGCGCTGACGGTGCGATCGCCTGACCTGATCGTGTATCCGGCTTGAGAGAAGCTGAGCGCAATGGAAGTCGCTGTTGCGCTGTCGGCCACCTTGATGTCGGTGACTTCCTCGACAAATGCCTGGCCTTCCGCCGGAATGAGCCGCAAGCCCTTCAGGTCGACAGCAACGGATGCGACCGCCCGGCTCATCAGCACCTGAATCTGAGACTCGATCGGGTCGGACATCCCGCTGAACTGCGACTCGGTACCGCCGCTGCCTGCCATCCCGCCCGCAATCGCCCGGCGAGAGTCAACCAGTCTGACGGTCGATGACGCCCTGTAATACGGCCGCTCCTTCATCGTCTGATTGGCGGTGTAGGCAGTGGAGACGAAGAGTATGCCAAGCACGACATACCAGTGCCGGCGCACCATGCCGAAATACTCGCGCACCCCGACGAACTCGGTGGCCGATTTCTGATCGTCTGGCGCCTGGAGATCGAGATTTTCGGGCGGGGTGCGCGAGCTGCCGCGGGCACTGAAGGGAACGAGGTCGGACACCGCGGACTATCTCAGGAAAATGTTGGTAAGTGCGGCGGCGGCCGCGACCCCGCTAAGTGCAGGACCAATGAAATCGCGCAGCACGTTTCGGCGGCGGGGCACAAGGATCTGATCTCCCGACCGGATAGTCAGCCCCGAGCTCGTCGCATTCGCCTGACGGATGTCTACCGTGAGCTCGCGGCCATCACGAATGACCCGGACTTTTTCGAGCGCCGCAAGCTCCGTGGGGCCTCCCGCGCCGACAATCGCCTGGGCGACGGTAGTCTCGGGAGGTACGCTGTAGATACTTGGAGTTCGAACCTCACCACCGACCAGAATCTTGACGAGCGGTTGAATGACGAATTGGGGGTTCTGGATGTAGCGCGTGAGGAAAGTCCTGAGCCGCGACTCCACTTCGGCCATCGATATGCCCGTTACCTGAACCTCGCGAAACAAGGGGTGGATGACCGAGCCGTCAAACGCGACGGTGAAGTCTCCCGTGAACTCGGGACTGCGCCACACCGCAATACGGATCTGGTCACCAGGATTCAGACCTTGCACCTGCGGATTGGCGGCGGCAGTCACCTGTGCCCCGAGGTCAGCCGTGACGAAGAGTGCGAGAGTGGCGGTCAGCAGCCGAACGATTCTGAGCATCTTTGTGGTAATTGGGGCCAGGCCAAACCGTTCTCCAGTGAAACGGCCGCGCGCAAACGAAGCTTTCAAGTTATCACCCGGGGAAATTGGAATCCAGTCGAACTTCCTCTACACCGTGTCGTCGAATGACCGTGTTGTTGACCACCAGGACGTCCATCCGCGTACGCAGGAAGCAATCCAGAGCCTGCTGCGGCGTGTCCACGATTGGCTCGTTCTCGTTGAAACTCGTGTTGAGCAGCACGGGCACTCCCGTAATCGCCTGGAACTCCTTGATGAGCTTGTAATACCGCGGATTGGTTCGCTGACTCACCGTTTGTAGGCGGCCGCTGCCATCGGCATGGGTTATCGCGGGCAACACAGCCCGCTTTTCCTGCTTCACCGGGTACACCTGCTGCATAAAAGGGTCGGCGGCAGCCCCGACGAAATAATCATCCATCGATTCTTCGAGAATGGATGGTGCGAACGGTCGAAACTTTTCCCTGAATTTGATCTTCGCGTTGATGAGATCCCGCATGTCTCCGCGGCGTGCATCGGCCAGAATGCTGCGATTGCCCAATGCGCGTGCGCCCCACTCCATCCTGCCCTGATACCAGCCAACGACGTTTCCGTCGGCGATCAGCCTGGCCGTCTGAGCGCACACTGCCGCTTCGGTCTCGTGCCTTTCCCACGTGTAGCGCCAATCGGGATCGGCTCGAGCGTCCAGCACCTTCGTGACGTCAGCGTCGGGGTATTCGGTTCCCCAGTAGCCGTGCTCCATCACGAAACCGCGCGGCTTCTTCAATATCTGGTTCCACACCTGAAATGCAGCACCGAGCGCGGTGCCGTTGTCCCCCGCGGCCGGTTGTATGTAGACCTCACGGAAAGGCGTCTCGTCACGCACCTTGCCGTTGGCAACGCTGTTCATCGCGCAGCCGCCGGCAAGGCAGAGACGCGGATTCTTCGTTCGTTCCCAAAGCCCATTGAGCACGTGAAATGCGCATTCCTCATAAACGGCCTGCAGCGATTTTGCCAGATTCTCGTGCCGCGCGGTGAGCGGCTCTCCTTTCGCGCGGGCAGGGCCGAGCAGCTTTTCCAGCTCAGGGGTGAAAAGAGGGCCCATGGATGGCACGCCGCCGTCCCATTCCATTTCCACTCCCTCATCCCAGTGCCGGAAATACTTGCGTTTGAGCTCGAAGGTTCCGTTCGGCGTGAGCGTGATGAGATCGCGAAGCTCGGCGGTGAATTCCGGGGAGCCGTATGGGCCCAGGCCCATCACTTTGAACTCATCGCCGTAATTCGGAAAGCCGAGGTGCTGAGTGACGGCCGTATACAGCACTCCGATCGAGTGCGGGTAGGTGATTTTCGAGAGCATCTCGATGTGGTTGCCGCGCCCGATCGCGGTCGATGTGCTGACGTAGTCTCCGAAGCCGTCGATAGCGCATATCGCGGCGTCGTCAAACGGCGAAACGAAAAAGGCGCTCGCCAGATGTGAAGGATGGTGCTCGACGAAATGCACCGGGGGAAGAGACGCGGTTGCGATCCCAAGTGATTCGGCAAGTGGCTCACGAACGTCGTTGACCTTCCGAAGATTGCGGGTGCGGTTGACGATGTTCGAAACCTTCATGCGATTGGCAAGCGCGAACGCCGCTTTCCGCATGAGATTCGCCTTTGGATCACGGCTGATCGCCACGTGACCAACTTCCGAGCCTGTGATTCCGCCGATTTCCAGGCAGCGCGCGATAGACTCGATGGGAAATCCCGCCCAGTGCTTGATGCGCCGAAAGCGCTCTTCTTCAACGGCCACGAGCAGCTCACCGTCGCGGAGCAGAACGGCCGAGCCGTCCGCGTGATAAGCGTTTATGCCAAGGATGTACATGCGGGGTGCGGCGTGTGGCCTTTATGGCGAGTCGAGCCCGTACCGGGCGAATGGATGCGCACCGAACGCAAGCCTGTGCATATGACCAGCGCTGCAATTGCAGGCAGTCGGCCGAAACCAGCGCCGGATGCGGGTGCCCGGTGCTATACTACAGGGCTCAAGAGCATGCAATATACACGACCGGCGGCGGTCGAAGTAAAATGACAGCAACGCGATACAACCTTTCTCCCATCGATGATGTAACGGCTGCGTCCGACACCGCGGCCAGACAGGCGGTGCCTCCCGCATGATGCTGCTCTCGGTTGCAATCTGCATCGGCGCCTTTGTGGCGTTGGTGGCAGTGCTTCGAATTAAGGGTGTCTCGCTAGGCATGCCGATCGCCTACCTCGCGGCTCTGCTCCTGATTCACGTGCCGGGTGCGGTTGCGCATCTTCTCGACGCGAACGACATGCTCTTCGGCCGTGAGTACACCGAGCTCGGGATCGGGTTCACCGCTATCGGTGCGCTCTGTTTCGTTGCCGGAGTGTGGTTGTCTCAGCGCTCGGCGGTAAGGCCGGCAAGACAGGCCGCCTTCCGGCCACTCTTCTGGCAGTTCTGCCTGTGGGCTGGCTGGACCGTCACCAGCCTCGGATACATGATCACCATACCGACCATTGGCGCCGTGATCGAGCAGGGTGGACCGATCTGGATGCTCGCCTGCATGCTGGGACTACGGACCGCGCTCGGGCGGAGCGATTCGATCAGGGCGTGGAAGTGGCTCGGCGCGCTAGCGGTTTTCCCACTCCTCATGCTTCTGCTCGGTGGCTTCGTCAGCTATGGCTCCGCAGCCGTCATTGTGGTGTTTTCGGCGCTCGCGATCTCC
>JALYOO010000364.1 GCA_030856845.1 Gemmatimonadota bacterium | reverse complement strand
CGAGATCGTCGAACCACATCATCGGCGCCCAGGGAGCCAGGCTTTCGTTACCGTAACTCCCGCCCCCGAAAAGCGAGGCGATGTTCGGGCGGAACTCGAGACCCGCCTGTGCGCGAAGATTCGTGTGCGACTCGTAGAGCTGGTTTGCAGCGCTACCAGTGCCACCGATGCGGCCGCCGTTCGGCATGTAATCGGCAATACCGTCGACACGCAGCGAGATTCCGCCGAGTCCGAGAGTAAAGCCGACGTTGCCTTCAACGCCGTAGTTGTAGCCGCGACGATTCGCCCGAATGTCGCGGAGCTCGGTTCCCGTAGGCTCGTCAGGCTCGTAACCAGCGTACGAGGTGATGACACCACCAGCACCGATATGGAACGCTGCCAGTCCCGCGAACGGGAAGCTGTAGCGAATACGAGCGGAGACTGGACCGTACCAGATTTTGCCCTGCTGTCCGGCTGCGGTCTGCTCGGGCCTGTTGTACGAGTTCTCCGCCTCAAGATTCCAGTTCGGAGCGAAATAGGCGCCCGCACGGCCGCCCACACCGAACACATCGTCCAGCTGGAGTGCATCGTCAAACTTGGTGTACTGCCCAAAACCGCCCAGCAATAGCGTGCCCGGCTGCTGTGCCGCGGCAGTGCCGCCGAAGAGCAAGGCCGTCATTGCGCAGACGGTCCAACGTCTTCTCAACATGATCATTACCTCTTTCGAAATGGTGGATACTGCAACTTCGACCGGGACACGTTTGCCGCGTTCGCGTTAGGCAGGATGCATGCCCACGGTGCGGGCAACTCCCATAACCTGGGCGTAGGACCCGCGGGGTAACTTAGCGATCTTTTCTCGACCCGCTAGCCATTTGCAAGTTGGATTCACGGTAAAAGTCGCGTGGAATCAATCGCTGCAAACATATGAGAACAAAGGGGATCTGAAATAAATCGCGCGCATCCCGGCATTGCCGCTGCGCGTTGCAAATTCAGAGCCATCATCGACATACGCAGCTAATCCGCTGGATGTGGACGATGGCGGAATCGGATGTCGAAGACCCGCCTGACCGGATGTTATCCGGCCTCAGGCACCTCTTGCTGCGGGAAGTCTCCACCACGCGCCGCGCTCCCGGCGTCGCGCGCTTCTGACCGCGGTTCTCCACGCGCCCTTCATCTCGGTCGAGTCGGAAAACCTGGCCTCAGGGTCAGGATTGAGTCCTTTGCGCAACCAGGTTGCGATCGGCGGTGAAATCGATGCGAGGTCCGCCGCTTGTGCGAGCTGGCGCGCAACGATCGATTCCGGATCCCTGTCTCCGAATGGTGGGGAACCGGTAAGAGCAAATACGACGAGGGCCGCGACCGCGAAGAAGTCGACTGAATAGCCCTGAGGTTCCCCCAGAATCTGCTCCGGAGCGGCGAACGCCGGGGTTCCCGTTGTCCGCGTCACCATCTCACCGGTAGCGTTTGCAATGCCGAAATCGGTGATACGCCAGCGATCGTAACGATCTATCAGAACATTCTCCGGCTTCAGGTCGCGATGTACGATACCGACCGCATGCGCGGCGGAGAGCCCCTCGAGAATCAACTCCACCTGCGACGCAATTTCGGGCACCGTTCGCGGGCCGGTACGATCGACGAGTTGCGCCAGTGATCCTTCCTCCGCCAGCTCCATCGTATACCACGACACGTCGCCGCGGCTGTCCCAGTCGTAGATCGGGACGATGGCGGGGTGCGCCAGCTGCGCGGCCAGCCTCGCCTCGCTCCAGAACGCGGACACGGCGCGCGCGTCGGCGGCAACACGCGGGTGCAGTACTTTCAGCGCGACTTCGCGCTCCAGCGACAGGTCCCGCGCGCGCCACACGCGGCCGAAGCTTCCCGCACCAAGCGATGAGAGAACTTCGTAGTCGTCTCCGAGAGCCCAGCGAACGCGTGATTCATCGGAATCGTCGCCGCGCGGGGAATTTGGATCGGCCAGCGGCACAACGTGCGCTCCTCTGCTGGCAAATCCGCGATCCGCGACTCGAAGCAGCGTCGCTACGGATGTGAATCGCTCGTCCGGATTTGGCAGGAGAGCCCGGTCGAGAGCGGTGGCGACGCTGGCTGGACACTCCGGGCGAAGCCAGCTCACGGGCGGGATGTCCGCGCCGGGCGGATCCTCTCCCGTGAGAGCCTTGAAACACATCGCGGCCAGCTGCCACTGATCGGACGCGGGCGTGGGACGCCAGGTGTCCTCCGCCCATTCCGGGGGCACCGCGGCTTTCGGCGTCTCTGGATCCGAGGTATTCGCGGGACGAGGCAGCATTCCCGCTGGAATATCCGCCTGCGGGACAGCCCACTGCCACTCCAGCATCCAGAGCCTGCCGGTAGGGGCAACGCGGACAGTATCCACAGTGAGTGCGCCGTGGGTGTTACCGGTATCGTGCAGGTACGACAGCGTGGACCCCGCGCCCCGAAGAACCTGGAGCACGTACGGAATCTCCGCAGATCCGAGCCGCGCGAGATGGGCACGCACCGTTTCGCCGGTGACCCACCGGCGCAGATAACCCGGCCCTCTGCGCGGCTCCTTCTGCGACGCCCAGTAGTGATACGTCGTTGGAATTGCGGGGTGGCTTCGGTGCGCCAGCTCCCTCGCCT
>JALYOO010000323.1 GCA_030856845.1 Gemmatimonadota bacterium | reverse complement strand
AGCGGATGGCGCGTGCTGGAGTCGCAGCTGAGAGAGCTGGTTTCGGGAAAGTTGCTCGCGATGGAATACTCGCCCGGCGATGCGGTGCCGTATCTGGACAGAGTCCCTGCGGGGGTGCTCGAGATGGTTCGGGCGGCGGGTGCGGAGGTGGTGTCGAGCGCCGATCTGGTGACTCGCTTTTACGCCGTGTGGAGCGAGGAAAATCTCGCGTCGCATCAGCGCGCAGCGGAAAAGGTTGCCGGTATCGCGCGGGAGGCGATGTCTCGAGCGGGTACTGCGGCGAGCTCCGGCGATGCGCTCAGCGAGTACGACCTTCAGCAATGGATCCTCGCTCAGTTCACGGAGGTGGGACTTTCCACGGATCACGGGCCGATAGTCGCGATCGGCCCGAATGCGGCGAATCCCCACTACGAGCCAACCGCCGAAAACGCAGTGCCGATCACCCGCGGCGCCATTCTGCTCATCGATCTATGGGCGCGTGAAGAGAATGGTGTGTTCGCGGACCAGACCTGGATGGGCTCGCTCGGTGAGCCGTCGCAAAGGGACGTCGGGGTGTGGAATGCCGTGCGGGACGCAAGAGACGCCGCGATTCGAATGGTCACCGAAAGCGTTCGTGCGTCTCGGGCCTTGCGTGGCGGAGAAGTGGACGACGCCGCGCGCGCGGTCATTGTCTCGCGCGGGTATGGCGATGCCTTCATTCACCGTACAGGCCATTCGATCGATCCGCGCGACCTCCATGGATCTGGCCCGCACATCGACAACCTCGAGACCCGCGAAGAGCGCGCGCTGTCCGATGGAGTTGGCTTCTCGATCGAGCCCGGGATTTATCTCGCCGCCGACGTCGGAATGCGGAGCGAGGTCAATGCGTACATCGGCGAAAGGGAAGCAGTGATAACTCCGTCGAACTACCAGACAGAGCTGATTATCGTCTGACGGTGGCTGTCCGGACCGAGGTCACCGTCCTGGAGGTGCGGTGATGTAGTCGAGAATCGCCGGGTCCGCGGTTTCGACACCGGCAAGTGCGAATCGCGTCACTCCGGCGGCCCGCGCCCGCGCTACGAGAATCTGTATTGTCGTAGCGTCCGCGATCCAGATCTCCCATCCGTCTCGCACCGATGTTGCCCTCAAAAATCCGGAGACTTCATCCCTGTTGAATGCCCCTGCGCCTGCCGCGATCAGCGCCCGTGCATCGATGAAGCTGATAGGACGGGCAGTTCCATCGCGGTCCCACCGGTAACCCCTCACCGGCAGCTCGGCGACGACGCGGCTTGCACCTAATCGCATTACGCGCAGGGCGAGCTGCCTGGACAGCCAGTCGGGTGATGCCAGCGGTCCGGGCGGGGTTCCCGGCCGATGCTCCTCCGTCAAGCGGATCACCAGGAGATCAGCCACCAGAGCGAGCGTAGCGCCCGGATAGCTCACCGTATCCGACGCGGGCACGGCAAATCCTATGGGACCCCATACATTTCTGCGCGCTGAGTCCGATATCGCCCGGACAATCTCCACGACGCGCGGCAGGTCGTCGGCCGTCATTCCCTGAAAGTCGATCACCAGCGGGCCCTTAGGGGCATTGTCACGCAGCCGTATGAGCGCAGACGCCATTCTCGCCGTTGCCTCTGGGTCTCCAGCGAGCGCGCGAAGTGTTTCGGGGTGATAGCGATCGCCGTGGTAGCTTGTCACGACAGCCACGCGCGAGATGGCGGAATTAGTCCCGATCGATTTGCCGTCCGCGGTCACCGGCGCGGCATTGGAGCTTCGCCGCAACTCGTATCGCGTCAGACCGGGCCTCAGACTGACGCTGTCCAGGAAAATTCGAACCGGCGTCTCGCCGAATACCCGCCATGCTTGCTGGCCCGACGCCGGAATGGCGATCTCGTCGCGCGGCGGGAGGAGCCAGAATTCCGAGGGCACAGGCGGACGCGATTGAAGCACACCGCACGCGGTAGATGTGACCAGACAGCCCGCCACCAGGAGCCGGCTGAGAAACCCGCTCACCGCGCTCGCGCTGAATGACGCGACACGCCGGCGTCATCTGGCAATTGCACGCACTCTCGATAAAATGACTCCATGCCCATCACAACGTATCTCCGCGTGCAGGTCTGTGTCTTCGCCCTCGCCGCGACCGGCCTGGCTCACGCACAGCCCACTGCGATTCCGGTCTCCAGGCAGTCGGCGCCGTCGCTACGGCCAGGTTCGGCGGATCTCATTGTCGTCAACGCGCGGATATACACGGCGGACGAGAACCGGCCTCATGTCTCCGCCATTGCAGCGAGAAACGGCAGGATACTCTTTGCGGGATCCGAGCGCGAGGCACGTGTACTGGCGAACCCTCGTACGCGAATCGTCGATGCGCGCGGTGCGACAGTCATTCCCGGCATGGTCGACGCCCACGCGCACCTGCTCGGCCTCGGCACGTCACTGCGCAACGTTCAACTCGCCGGCTCTCAAACGTACGATGAAGTCATTCGCAGGGTGGTAGCGCGCGCGGCCGGAACCAAGCCGGGCGAATGGATCGTCGGCCGTGGCTGGGATCAGAACCTGTGGCCCGACAAGGCTTTTCCGAGCCACGAAGCGCTCTCGAGAGCGCTTCCCAACAATCCCGTCGCGCTCGAGCGCATCGATGGACATGCGACGCTGGCGAACGCGATGGCGATGCGGGCCGCGGGTGTCACGGCGGGAACGCACGATCCCGATGGCGGCCGCATCATGCGACTCGCGGACTCCTCACCAAGTGGAGTGTTCATCGACAATGCCTCGGCGCTGATCGATCGTGCGGTGCCCGAACTGACGAGGGCGCAACGCCGCGATGCGGTCATCGCCGCGATCGCCGAAGCGAACAAATGGGGCCTCATCGGCATTCACGATGCCGGTGCGGGACGGAGCACCATCGACATCTATGAATCGCTGGCGCGAGAGGGACGTTTCAATCTGCGGAACTACGTCATGATCTCCGACGACAGCGCCGCGGTGAGGCACTATATCGCGCGCGGTCCGGTGAGCGCGATGTACGACGGCCGGCTGTGGGTGCAGAGCATCAAGCTTTATTCGGACGGCGCGCTCGGCTCCCGAGGCGCGGCTCTCCTCGCGGCTTACTCTGACGATGCCGATAACACCGGGTTGCTCGTATCGGCGCCGGCGCACATCGAGTCCGTCGCCAGGGCTGGCTTGCGGAATGGCTTCCAGATCAACGTGCACGCCATAGGCGACCGCGGAAATCGGATAGTGCTCGACGCCTTCGAAGCGGCGCTCCGGGCCGTTCCTGTTGCCGACCATCGTTTCAGGATTGAGCACGCGCAGGTGATTTCTCCCGCCGACATTCCACGCTTCAGCGTCCTCGGCGTCATCCCGTCGATGCAGGCCAGCCATCAGACGAGCGATATGCCATGGGCCGAGGCGAGGGTCGGCGCCGAGCGAATCAAGGGCGCCTACGCCTGGCGTTCACTCCTCAATACGGGTGTGATCATCCCCAACGGGAGTGACTTTCCGGTGGAGGAGGTGAACCCGCTCATCTCATTCCATGCCGCCGTGTCGAGGCAGGACGCGGCCAACGCGCCGGCAGGCGGCTGGCACCCCGAGCAGGTGATGACCCGATCGGAAGCACTGAAGGCGATGACCCTGTGGCCCGCCTACGCGGCGTTTCAGGAATCGACGATGGGCTCGCTGAGTGCGGGGAAGTACGCGGACTTCGTCGTTCTCGACCGCGATATCATGACTGTTCCGGCAAACGAGATTCTGCAAACGCGTGTGATGTCGACGTGGATTGGAGGACGCGCCGTCTATGAACGCAGATAGCGGAAGGGTGTAACGCTATTGTGGCACGTCCGTTGCCCGAACACGCATCACCACTGCAAGCGAAAAACCGAATGCTTCGTTGTCTGTCATCAGTCGTTGTGCTCTCTATTGCTGTACTGAATGGATGTTCGGGTGAAAAGAAGGCTTCGGCGGCCCAACCGGCGGCGACCAAAGAAGGCAGCGTCGCGCCGCGGCCGGCCGTGGTGTCGGCTCCGGCGTCTCCCTATCGGCCGATCGGCGTGGCGGGTGGTGCCCGCCTCTCCGGCACTGTTGATTTCGACGGAACGATCCCTACAGACTCGTTGATTCAGCCCACTGCCCAGC
>JALYOO010000320.1 GCA_030856845.1 Gemmatimonadota bacterium | reverse complement strand
GGAGATGGACGTGCGCAGATTCCGCCCGAATCTTCTCATCCACGCAACTGACGAGGCACCATTCCAGGAGGACGAGTGGGTCGGCGCCGTCGTGCGCATCGGGCCGATGGCGATGCGCGTCGACCAGCGCGACAAGCGATGCGTAACGGTCAACGTCGATCCGGTCACTTCAGTGCGCGACCCCGCGATTCTGCGCGCGATCGCGCAGCAGCGACAAGCCTGCCTGGGTGTTTACGGCTCGACGGTGGAGCGGGGGCGCGTAGCTCTGAGAGACACCGTCAGCATCGAACGTTGAAGCGGCACCGGTAGACGTCGCGGAGTCGTGTCGAGTGGCGGCTGATCGTGGTCAACATATTTCTTGACCAGTCCGCGCGCTCTGTTCCAAGTGCATGAGGTGAAGAGGTGACGCCTGTGTGCGCTGGGCGGTTCCCCTTTCTCTCTCTGTGGTCCCTGTGGTCTCTGTGTCTAAGGCCGAACATCGATAGCTGGAGACGAACAATGATGGACGAGACGAAAGCAAGAGTCCTCATGCCGAAGGATGGCAAGGCCGGCCTGCTTGGGAGCATGGGGGTTCGATTCATGATCGATGGAAGCCAATCGGGCGGCGGGTTCTCTCTCGTAGAACATCCCATACCACCGCGCGCTCTCGGTGCGCCGCTTCACCGTCACACTCATGAGGATGAGTACACCTACATCGTTGAAGGACGCGTTGGCGCACTTCTGGGTGGCGATGTCGTAATCGGCGAAGTCGGTGATCTCATCTTCAAGCCGCGTGGACAGTGGCACTCGTTCTGGAACGCAGGCGACGAGCCGGCGCGAGTCCTCGAGATTATCTCGCCCGCAGGATTCGAGCGGTACTTCGAGGAGATTGTAGACCTGGGAGGCGTCGCCGCGATCGACCCTCAGGCAATGGCGGCCATGCGCGAGCGCTACGGATTGGAGATGGACCTCGGCAGCGTGCCAGTTCTGGCTCAGCGATTCGGCCTGCGGCTTCCCGCTAAGCTAACGAAGGGAGGAGAGTGAGTGACGTCCACTGAGGCAGCGTCCGAAACGCTGGAGAGAATCGAGGGTTGGCGCAAAGAGACGCGCGGCTGTGCCACGCATGTCCACCTGAACAATGCGGGCGCCGGCCTCATGCCTGATCCGGTCCTCGAAGCGTGCACTGAGTATCTGAACCTCGAGGCCGAGATCGGCGGCTACGAAGCCGCGGCGGCGCGGGAAGCGGAGATCGCCGCTGTGTACGACGATGTCGCGAGGTTGATCGGAGCACGTGCAACCAACATCGCGGTTGTCGCGAATGCGACCGCGGGCTTCATCCAGGCGATGACGTCGTTCGATTTTTCCCCTGGCGATGTCATCGTCACCACCAAAGCCGACTACACCTCGTATCAGATTCAGCTTCTGTCGCTCGCCCAGCGCCTTGGCGTGGTGGTGCGACACGCGGCTGATCTGCCGGAAGGCGGCGTCGATCCCGACTCCGTGATGGAGCTCGCGCGCGATACGCGGTGCCGTCTCGTGCACGTGTCATGGATACCTACTCATTCCGGGATCATCCAGGACGCGGAAGGAGTCGGGCAGGTCTGCGAGGAGATCGGCGTACCCTATCTGCTCGATGCGTGTCAGGCGGTCGGACAGTTGCCGATCGATGTTGCACGTCTCAAGTGTGATTATCTGTCGGCCACCGCCCGGAAATTTCTCCGCGGACCGAGGGGCATGGGGTTCCTGTACGCATCAGACAAAGCCCTCGCGCGCGGCGATCATCCTCTGTACGTCGACATGCGCGGCGCAAAGTGGGAGTCTTCGGATCGCTACCAGATCGAGCCGACCGCAATGAGGTACGAAGACTGGGAGTTCCCCTACGCACTCGTACTCGGCCTTGGTGCCGCGACGCGATACGCTCTCGAGGTTGGCGTGGAGCTGGCAAGTGCTCGCGCGTTTGCGCTTGCCAAGCGCGCGCGAGGTCTGCTTACGACGATCCCTGGCGTCCGTGTGCTCGACGGCGGACGCGAGCAGTGTGCGATCGTCACCGCGAGCTTTGCGCGCATCGATGCGCGGGATGTAGTCAGCGAGCTGTCGCGCCAGCGGATCAACACCACCGCCAGCCTCCGGTGGTACGGATTGCTTGACTTCACCGAGAGGCAGGTGGAGACAGCGGTAAGAATCTCACCCCACTACTACAACACGGAAGAGGAAGTGGACGGGGCAATCGCCGCGATCGCCCGCTTTGTCTCTACGCAATGAGGCGACTCGTGGCCGTCCTGGGCGTAGTGACTCTTCTCCTTACGCTGTTGTTCTGGGTGGGATTGGTTCTGGTGCTCGCCACCATGAACGACGGGACGGATGCGGCCGGCCGGGGCATGGGTTACTTCATCGCGCTGTCGCTGACAATCGTCGTGTGGATCCTGCCGGCGGTGCTGATGCTCATCGCTGCCAAGCGTGGCGAGATGCCCCCGGGGGACAGGAGAGCAGCGCTTTTTCTGGTTCCGCTGTCGTTCGCCGGAGGAGTGGCAGTCATCTACGTGCTATCGAACGACGTCGTGCAGCCGGGTCGCATACCGATAGTGATAGCGGCGGCCATGCCGCTGTTAATGATGGGATACTTCGTCTGGGGGATGTTCCCTTCGCTGCGGATGGGGATACCCGCGACATCGATGAGCCGTGTTACCTGGGGCCTTGTGTTGGGCCTGTCGCTTGTGCCGTGGCCACTGCTGATGGCGAAGAATCGCCGAGGAGCGACAGCGCAGGCGAAATTCGACGCCGCTGAAAAAGCCAGTCAGAACCGGGATGCCAAAGCGCTCGAGGCAAAGTTAGCAGCGTTGACTCCCAACACTCCGCTGCGTGAATGGCTTCTATGCGCTACCGAGGGGAAGGATCTGCGAGAACGGACGCTCGAAGGAATTCGCGCCCTCCCGCGGCGGCAGGTCGAAGCAGAGGCGATGCGCGGAGACGATATCGCGATGCTGATGTCCGAGCTCCGAAATCTCGATCTCGACGCGTCACCTGCGCTCTGTCGCTCCGCTGGCGAATTCCTTGTCGACCACGCCGAGTCATTTCGGGGCAAAGCTGCGGACACAGCGCGCTATGAGATCGAGAGCCAGTCGATCGAACGATATCACTTCGCGATGCAATGGCTGGCAACCAATAAATGTGACCTTATGCGGGCGATCGATGCGTACGACAACGTAGTCCGGCTCTTCCCGACAGCGCCCGATCGCGCGCGGTTCCTCGCTAGCCTGGCGTCATTCCGGTCGCTGGCTCCCCCTTAGAATCTCCTGCTCAAAGGCGAGCGAAGATCGATTTCCGTTGCGGCAACTCCATCGCGCCGAAATCACAGTGCGACTTGCCTTCGCGGAGGATGGTCGCGGATCGAACATCACTCGCCATGCGCGGCACTCATAACATCCGCGAGTCGTAAGCCCAGTGAAGCAGGGCCTGACGTTGGCGCGGTCGGCACTCCAGATCGCGGGGTTGACATGATTTACGCACCTGTGAGGCGTGACGTCTAACGGCGCGCCAGCGCCGGATCTGGCGTTCATCATCGGTCGAGCGGCGGCCAAAATAGTAGCGACAATACCATTGAAACCAGCCACGTGGATCTTCCGGGTGAATCCACCCATTCCTCCGCCAGACGGCTAGCGATTGAGAGGCGTTGATGCCGAAGAAGTTGAGCTTCGCGTCATGGTAGTCGCTGCATAGCTTCGCGCCCCGGAACCAGCTCTCGGGAAACTCATCTCTGCAGTCGGTCATGTACTTCCCGCCGAAAGCACCGAGGCCAAGCAGCTCCTTTGGCGTGAGCTCCGGCTCGAAAGCGGGATCGAAGTTACGCCCCGTCGGCTGCGTGAGCTGGTAGGTGTAGCCCTGCTGCATTAGATCGTTGACGGTTACGATCCTAACCCGCATGCGCCCACCTCAGTCCATCGATGTCGAGCTTCTTCATCGGCAGCATTGCGTTCACGACTCTTCCGGCTTTGTCGGGATCAGTATCATCAATAGTCTTCCAGAATGATGGGCACGACCTGCCATGACACGCAGTATGTGTGCTTGAGCCATCCGCACCGCTGCGCCTTTGGATTCCCGCCCTCGGAGAAGGCTGCTCCAGTAGCGATCCAGTCTTCCGGCGGACTCTCCTGATTGAAAGCGTGGCTACAACGGTCGATCGACCTATCGCAGGATCAGGTGGAGATCGCCGAATTCGTGCCAGTGATATCCGTTTTCCAGGGCGCTCCGGTAGGCGCGAGAC
>JALYOO010000290.1 GCA_030856845.1 Gemmatimonadota bacterium | reverse complement strand
CGGCAATGACTCGCATCGGAGCCGACATCTCGGGCTTCTCGACCTTTGCGGTCTGCTCGAAGAATGTGCGTGTGACGGGATTCAATCCAACCGGAAACCTGAACGCCGCGAGTCGGGCCAGCCCATTGGCGAGAGTGTAGATGGCGTTGTCGGGGCGCGGCACGCTCGAGTGCCCGCCAGAGTTGGTGACGGTGAGTGTGAAATGCTCCGATACTTTTTCCGCTGCCTGAATTGAATGATAGAGAGGACGTACTTCAGAGCCCCGGACGGCAAGCGCGCCTCCTCCTCCCTCATTGATTGCATACTCGGCGTCGATCAGCGCCTTGTGCTGCGCGATGAGGAACGACACGCCGTTGTTCGCGCCGCCTTCCTCCGCGGCCGTGAGAGCGAGGATGAGATCGCGATCGGGCCGCCAACCTTCGGCCTTATACCGAAGCAGATTCGCGACGAACATCGCCGCCATTGCCTTGTCGTCGGCCGACCCGCGTCCATAGAAGAAGCCGTTCTCTTCCTCGAGAGTGAACGGGTCGCGTGACCAGTCTGATCTCAGTGCGGCGACCACGTCCAGATGCGCGAGGAGCAGGATTGGTTTCGCGGCTGCTGCGCCGGGTCGTGCGCGATATCGAACGACGAGATTTCCTTTGGTCGAATCGGCCGACGGGGTGAGCACCTTGACGTCTTCGGCAGCGAATCCCGCGTTCCGGAAGCGAAGCGCCATCGCTTCCGCCGCACGCGTGCTCGAGCCCACCGAGTCCACTGTGTTGATTCCAACAAGCTCGGCGTAGATCTCACGCGCGAGTTTCTCGTGCGCCGTGACTGCGGCTCGCGGAGCAGTGCCTGACGGTGCGGGTTGCGCAGCACCCTGCGCGTTGGCAGTGGAATGAATCACGAAGCCGACTAAGAGGGCGGCCGTAACGATTCTGGAGAAGGAAATCCCCCGGCTGGTCAACGGCAAAGCGAACGGCATGTAGTTACTCCGAACAGATGGATACGGCTTAGAACTTCAGCTGCCGAAGATAATCGTAGCTCGTCTTCGCACTCCCGAGCGCCGGAGGCTCCGGATTGTCGTGTTCCACAAAGAAGTGCCGGATGCCTGCCTTTTCCCGCTGGGCGAAGATGCGCGAGAAGTCGATCTTTCCGTGGCCGACGGCGACCATCTTTCCCGTCGGGGGGGTTTCCATGTCCTTGACGTGCACCGCTTCGAAGCGGCCCCTGTGCCGGTCGAAGTATGCGAGCGGGTCCTGTCCACCCTTCGTAATCCAGAAAAGATCCAGCTCCATCGCGACGAGCGCGGGCTGGGTCCGCTCAAGAAGAACATCGTAGGGAAGTTTTCCCTCCAGCGGCACAAACTCGAAGTCGTGGTTGTGGTATCCCAACCGTACGCCGGCATTTCGTGCAGTCTCACCGGCGGCATTGAAGAGATCGGCCAGCCTGCGGTAGTCGTCGAGCGTACGACGCTCTTCTTCCGGGATAAAGGGAACAATCAGATACTGGTGTCCGATGATCCTGCTGTTTTCTATCGTCTTCTCCCAGTTCGTTTTCAGTACCGATGGATTTCCTATGTGGGCGGCAGGGGCACTCAGACCGAGACGATCGAGCGTCGCGCGCACGTTGGCGGGTGATCGGCCGAAGTATCCGGCGGTCTCGACTTCCTTGTACCCGATCGCGGCTACGCTGGCGAGAGTGCCGTCGAAGTCGCGTTCCATGTCCTGCCTCAGCGTGTACAGCTGAATGCCGATGCGGTCCAGTGTTCTCGACTTCTTTCCGCCGTTCACGTTCGGTGTTGAGCAGCCTATCGCCATGCCCGCAGTACTCGCGCCGAGTGCTTTGACGAACGTGCGGCGATCGATCATCGTCAGGGCAATACGCGGATTCGGATGTTGCGGAATTCAACGCGGTCGCCGTGATCCTGGAGCCCGATGTGCCCTTCTTTCGCTGTTCCGTACATCGGCATCGTGTTGAACTTGCTCTTGGCGACGCGGTCCTTCCAATCGGCGCCGCCGAGCTCGAACTCCACCATCTTGGTGCCGTTGAGCCAATGCTCGACATGATTGCCGTTCACGATCAGCCGCGCGGAGTTCCACTCACCAGCTCTGCGGACGGCTCCGCGCGGGGCCGGATAGATCGCGTAGCTGGCGCCCGCTGATGTGAGCGGATTTTTTCCGTCGACGTGCTTTGCATCGTCGAGTACCTGCATTTCGGGCGCCGCCTGCCAGATGATATCGGCCTGCTCGGTGGCGCGGTAGAAGATTCCGCTGTTGCCACCCTCCGGGACTTTCCAGTCCAGGGCAAGCTCGAAGTTGCGGAACTGGTCGGTGGTGATGATGTCGCCGGCAGCGGTGTCGGCTCGCACCAGCGAGCCGCCGATGACCTGCCAGCCCGCGGATACAGACTGTTTCCGGAATTCGCGCCAGCCGGCGGTCGTCTTCCCGTCAAACAGAAGGCGCCAACCCGCGGCAGTCTCTTGGGAAGAGAGGACATTCGTGCTCATTGCGCTGTCCGCGAGAGGAGGACTGCTGGTGGCGCACGCAGCAACTCCCGCGAGGATCAGGAGCGC
>JALYOO010000253.1 GCA_030856845.1 Gemmatimonadota bacterium | reverse complement strand
TGCTACGTGTGTTCGAGCTCATCACGGCGCATCCTGCCCGGATTGCAGTCGTTACCGGCAACCATGACGAAGCACTCGGCCACGATGGCCGAAAGTTTGTTGCCACTGTCTCACCCGCTGACTTTTCCGAAGCGCTGAACGCCAGCCCTGACGATGACGGGTTACAGCGATGCGGGATGACGGCCATCCGGCTGTTTCGTGACGCCCCGAGAGCGCTCTTCTTCCCCGACGGTCTGCTCGTCGCTCACGGCGGTTTCCCGCTGGTGGACCTGCATCCATTCCTACTCGAGACCGGCGAGTGGAACGATGAGAGATGTCTGACCGACTTTGTGTGGACGCGCGCACACCCGCGAGCGCGGAGAAAAATTCCGAATCGTGTTTCGCGGGGTTGCCAGTTCGGCCACGAGGATTTCGCCGACTTCTGCGCGGTGAGCCGTCGGCTCGACAGGCCGGTCACTCACATGGTGAGAGGGCAC
The DNA here is from genome assembly GCA_030856845.1 of Gemmatimonadota bacterium. Taxonomy (GTDB): domain Bacteria; phylum Gemmatimonadota; class Gemmatimonadetes; order Gemmatimonadales; family Gemmatimonadaceae; genus UBA4720. The sequence goes on along the minus strand of JALYOO010000253.1, from coordinate 1,605 downwards.
GATCACGTCGAGGATCGTTTCGAGGTATATGAGGCGTATGCGGCGACTCCGGTTCTCACTACCGTGGCGCTGTCGCGCCGGCTGGCAAGAGAGTCATTCGGCACGTATGAACGCGTCCCGACAGTAGCGCGATGGATCAGGGGATCGCTCCCTCAGGTATACCGGCTCAACATACCGGCCGACATCGTTCGTGAAGTTTATCCGGATGCGGTGGAGAATCCTGCAGCACAACCCACGGCGACCGGCGCTGAAACAACCACAGAAGTTGCGAGCAGCGCAGGCGTTGTAAGCGGCACCTCCGATCCTCCAGAAAGCGCGGCCGACTCAGGCCTCGACGCGAACGCGCTCGCGGAGGCCGAACCTTCCGCTTCGCCGCAATGACTGGCGTTGTTCTGCGTTGTCCCAACTGCGGAACGACGCAGGGTATGACCGGCGAATGCGAAGCTTGCCACGAAGAGCAGGTTCGATACTTCTGCACCAGGCACAAGCCAGGCGTCTGGCTGGACAAGGCGGCGTGCTCTCAATGCGGTGCGAAGTTTGGAGATCCTCCCGCAGCTGCGGCGCCACCGCCGCGCTCACCTCCGTCACGAACACCGGCTCCGACCTGGACTCCGCCGGGCGCACGACCGACCGAGCGCCCGCCGGCAACCCGCGAGCGACCCGAAACAGCGCGGCCGCGAGAGGCGGCTGGGGACGACAGCGCAGAGCGGCGATCAGGGCGAGATGTCTTCCCCGGCGCGCGCCGATCCGGTACGCCGACTGAATCGCCGCCGGGCGAACTTTGGCCGCCCTCACCACCTCGCACGTTCGAAGAGCTGCTCGATTATTTCCTCGTTGGCAGACGCTCGACACGCCGGGCCGAGGCGCCAGAACCGCGTAAGCGTGAGACACGTTCGGAACGAAGGGCGGCGAGAAAACGGCCGCCTCCGGTCGCATCACCCGCGCCGATCGACGTATCGCTGCCGGAGATCCCGCGGCCGGCTTCGCCGCGTACCCCGGGGTTGCCGATCGCCGGCTGCATCATCCGGTTCGTCATCTTCCTTGCCCTCATCTTCGCACTCGGCATCGGTGCGTTGTTCATGCTGGTGGGTGGCAATGCGGGCGAGTTTCTCGTCGATGCGGCGCAGTCGACCGGATTGGTGTCAGGCATCCCGGAGCAGACCAAACGAGGAATTGCTGCCTACCGCGCCGGCGACATCCCCGCCGCCATTCGAGATCTGGGGCAGGCCGCCGTCACCTACCCACGGTCTGGAGTCGCCAGCCTCTACCTCGCACGCATCAGCATGGACGCCGGTGATCTGGAACAGGCCGGTGACCATCTGAAAACCGCTGTATCGCGCGAACCCGAGAGCGCGATAGCGCACCGCGAGCTCGGGCGATACTATCTCGTTCGTTCGCAACAAACCGGGGGCAATGCCGCCGGCGATGGATTCTCAAACACCGACCTGATGGAGGCGGACCGCCAGCTTGCATGGGCGTCGAATCTCGACCCGAGTGACCGCGCGACCGTCGGTTATCGCGCGTGCGTCCTCGCCGCGATTGGGGTTCCCGGCGAAGCGGAGAGCCTTCTCGCCGCCGCCGGACCGGGTCCGTGGGAATCGTGCG
>JALYOO010000251.1 GCA_030856845.1 Gemmatimonadota bacterium | reverse complement strand
CGACGATACCAGCAATGAGGGCTTTCCCGACTTTCATGGTCTTCTCCCGAAGGAAATACGCGAGTGGCGCATCCGGCGTCCGCCGGCTGCCCTGCCGCGTGCACGACGTGTGCCGCCAGCCGTTGTGGCGCAGGAGTCCGAGGATTTATCACGCAACTGATTCAGCTGTTCCCGCGCTGGCTGAAGGAATCCCTGCGCTTGACACTGCGCCGCTCCTGCGAGCGCGGCCGCAAACATACAGGCTTTGCAAATGCAGATGATTTGGCTGCATTGTTGGTTCCCGCGTATTGCGACTGGTAAACCAACACTTGGGACCTTCCGCTCTTGGACACGAACACATTCAACTCTTCGGAGGGCAGCCGGGTTAGGCCGAGCTTGCGTTCGTAGAAAGTCTTGGCCACCTCAACGTCTTTCATCGCGATCGTCGCGATAACGTCGCTGTCTCCGAGCATCCGAGAAAGTCTTCCATCGGTTAGATCCGTTTTCATTGCCAGACGCGAGTCTCAGGATGGAACACCGCCCAGGCGAACCAGAAGTTAGTCTCCTGGAGCTCGACGATGCGCTGAACCACGCCGCATTGGCCGCTCGTACATCGCCATTAGCTGCAACTAGTGGACTGTAACTCAAATTGCGTTGGCACGGATTCGTCTGCTTGGATCTGAGTAGGTCCAGGCGAACGGATGGCAGTTTTTGTTGTGAGCTTTGATGTACTGCGTGAGTTTTCGGCGAAGGTCTGCGGTCGATGTGAAGATCCCCTTCGCGATGCATTCTCGCTCGATCTTTGAGAACCAGAGCTCAACCTGATTGAGCCAGGAGCTGTAGGTCGGGGTGAAGTGCATACTTACGGCCGGATGAGATTCGAGCCATGCCTCGACTGATTTCGTTTTATGCGCGGAGAAGTTGTCGAGAATGAGGTGAATCTCCCGCCCCCTCGGCTGACTTTTGATAACCTGGTCGAGAAAGGAAATGAACTCGCTGCTTGTGTGCCGCTCGGCGGTCATCCCCTCGATCTTTCCGGTGCCGACATCGAGCGCGGCATATAGGGAGAGCAAGCCGTGTCTCACGTACTCGAATCCGTGCCGCTCAGCCCGGCCTGGAGAAAGAGGAAGAACAGGATCTCGCCGGTCGAGAGCCTGAATGGCGGTCTTCTCGTCGATGCACATGACGATCGCGTTTTCAGGAGGCGAGAGGTAGAGACCGATCACATCGGCTGCTTTCTCCTCGAAATTCGGGTCACGGCTCGCAACGTAGCGCTCGAGTCGATGAGGCTTGAGACCGGCACGCTGCCAGACTCTCTGCACCGTCATGTGACTGATGCCCAGTCGCCGCCCCATGTGTCGCGTGGTCCAGTGGGTAAGGGGCTTTGGCGGAGACTTCTGAGTGAGAGCGAGGATTTTAGCCTCGAGCTGGGGGGTTATTCTGTCACCTCGGCCGGCGCGGGGAGCATCGTACAGACCTGGAACGCGCCTCTCCTCGAAGCGCTTTCGCCATCGGGTGATGCTCGTAGTGCTCAACTCGAACTTCTCAGAGAGGAGCGAATAAGGCTGGCCGCCGGCGATCGCCAGCACGAGGCGAGCTCTCTGGGAAAGACCAGCGGCGACGGTGCGCGATCGGCTGATAGCTTCGAGCTCGCTGCGCTCCTCACCCGAGAGCACTAAAGCATAAGGAGAGGTGAACATGCAAAAAAGATATTACCCATCAAGCGCCAAGTCAATGTAACTTTAGTTACAGCCCACTAGTTGGCGTCGTCGCCGAAACGCCGACGCAGAGAGCGAATACAAGTCGAACGCGCCATCATCGCGCTGCAGCGCAGCGACCTCCGAGAGCTCGCATGCACAATCCCCTTCGCTCCGCTGACCCGGAAGCGTCTGACAAGTCGCTTTACCTGTCACGCACAAAGGCCGATGATCTCGGTACCCTCACGGGAAATAAGCTCACCCGCAACGACCGCCTGATAACGCCAGCCCGCACCACTTCGCGCCCGCTCAATGCCAGTCTCTCCCAGTTCCTCCTCTCCAGAGGAACATCTTGGAGGTTTCTATCCGCGAATCGAGGACATTATCATCCGTGTTCAACATCGTGGGGCTCCTTTCTACGTCTACAGAGGTTGCTTCAGGGCGCGCTCCGCCGCGGGATTGGAAGAGACGGACCCTGAAACGCTGTTGCGAAGCGCTAGAGAGAAGAGTGAAAATCTGCGCTCCCACACCGAGTCTGTTAGTTTCGGTTCTGGAATGGAAGAGGCAATCGACCGAGAGGACAACGTCTGAGAGTTCTTTATGTCGTTCCCCTCGGCCCCGCCGGAACTGTTTCGATGGTCTTCGCTCATTCGGAAATCGAGCGGATCGCCGCGACCGGGATTGAGACCGTTGTTGTTCCGTATGT
>JALYOO010000249.1 GCA_030856845.1 Gemmatimonadota bacterium | reverse complement strand
CTTTCTGATTTCACTTCCGATCTCGCATCGCATCGCATTATCTCCTCCAACTCGCTCACTCTCGCCACGCTGGTGCGAGAGGCGGGGGGCGAGCCACTCTATCTCGGGATAGCCCGGGATGATCCAGTCTCCCTCCGTACACTGCTGGAGAAGGCACGGGGTTGCGACCTCGTCATCACTTCCGCTGGAATCTCAGTCGGCGACCACGATCACGTGCGGGCCGCCGTCGCCGGCCTCGGTGGAGAGCTGATATTCTGGCGCGTGCGAATGAGACCCGGTGCGCCCCTGGCCTTTGGAACGATTCACGGAGTGCCATGGCTCGGAATGTCGGGCAATCCCGTTTCTGCGATCGTCACGTTCGAGGTATTCGCGCGTCCGATCATTCGCCGGATGCTGGGGTTTCGCAGCATCTTTCGCCGGACGATCCGCGTTACAGTGTCAGAGGAGATTCGACTTGCCGCGCGACTGACGCACTTCCTTCGCGCCATTGTGACGTTCGGTGCGGACGGTCTGCACGCGGCTAGGCTTGCCGGCTCGCAAAGCTCCTCGGTATTGACTGCAATGGCGCGAGCCAATGCCCTTCTTATTCTGCCTCCTGAGCCGACGCTGGTTTCACGCGGTGACATTTGCCGGGCGTTGCCGCTTCGCGATGACTTCGGACTGGCGGATGAGCTGACGCTCGCTTGACCACCAGGCAACCATCGCTCGACCAGCTCGACGGCGACGATCTCTTGAACGCGCTTCAGTCACGATTTGACACCGTCATCTCGGAAGTGGCAATCGGCTCACTCACGTTCTCGATTCTGCGGCCGCGCAACTCTGACGCGTTGATCCGCGAGGAAGATTTCGTCAAGGATGAGCGGTTGCCTTACTGGGCGGACATCTGGCCATCGTCGACAATCCTGGCCGAGCAGCTGCTGGCAATGGAAGCCATGCCGAAGGCCAACGGCGGCACAGGCCTCGAGCTGGGCTGCGGAGTCGGGCTTGTCACAACGGCGGCGATGGTGGCAGGGTACGACATGATAGCGTCCGATTACTACGAGGACGCGCTTGCGTTCACGCGCGCGAACGCATTCACTGCTTTGAGGCGATCGCCGACGGCAAGAATGATCGACTGGCGGCACTTCCCCTCTGACGTTCCGCCGCTCGACGTCATCATCGCCTCGGACGTTCTCTACGAGAAGGAATACGCTCGGCTGCTCCCGGGAATATTCAGGAAATCACTGAGGCCCGATGGAATTGCCATAGTCGCCGACCCCGGCCGCGTCGGAGTGCCGGAGTTTCTCGAAAGCTGCGGTGAAGCAGGGCTGGCGATTATGTCGAAGGTCACTCATCCCTTCGAGGCCGAGGGGATAAAGCAGAGCATCGACATCTACCGGATTGGGAGGCGGAGCTGATAACAGCAACGCCAAGTCGCCGCCCGGGTGTGCCTTACATGAGCCGGTACTTTGGCCCGCTCTCCCCTTCGCGCGGGGTCCATCTCGGACCGATGACGTCGGTTGCCTTGCAATCGATGCAGTTCGCGGGGCTGACAACGAGGCGATCCCCGTCAAGCTCATACACACCCGCAGGACACATGTGCACATACAGCTCGGCGACCTCCGCCGGTATGTCCTGACCCACGATCAGGTGCGACGGAATGTCGTCGCGTGTGGCATTGCCGGATTTGAAGTTCGCATCGAGCTTGCTGAACGTGAGCTTGCCGTCAGGAATAAAACGCTCGGGCGGCACTACGTCCCGCTCCACATGCGCGTCGGGCTCTGAGTCGATCTTGCCACCCGGAAACGCGCCCTTGGTGAGGGTCATCAGCGTCGCCTTGAAGCCGCCGACGTACAGTCCGCTGCCCTGGAACGCCAGTCTCATGTTGCGGCGTTCCTTGAGATCGGACGTGATGTAGCTGGCGTCCACCAGCGCATCGTAGCGCGCCATGGTGTTCTCGGATACGTCGTCCTTCTTGAGTGCATCGACGATCGCGCGCGCGGCGTACATCCCCGACTGCATCGCGTAGTGCACTCCCTTGAGCGACGCGACCTCCACGAATCCGGCCGCGTCGCCAACGATCATCAAGCCGTCACCGTATCGTTTTTTCGGCAGCCCGTAGTATCCGCCCTCCGGAATAGTCTTCGCGCCCCACTCCACCATCTCTCCCCCTGCCAGATATTCGCTGAACAGCGGACTGGTTTTCAGCTGCTGGAGGAGGACGTGGACGTCGAGCGTCGTCTGCTGGTAGTCCATGCCGACGACAATGCCAAGCGCAACGAGGTTCGGCGTGAGCGGATACATGAAGCTTCCGCCGAAGGCGTCATTGGGGAGCGGCCATCCCAGTGTGTGGATGATCGCGTCGAGAGGCTTCTTCGTCTCCCAGATCTCCTTCACGCCAAGCGCGAAGATCTGGGGATTGTCGGACTTGATGCCCGCCGCATTCATCCACGCCTGCGACAGCGGGCCCCGTGTTCCCTCGGACAATACAGTGACACGCGCGGAAATGTCGGTCGGCGGCGTAAAGCCACTTCCCGGGGTGCCATCGCGTGACAATCCCGAGGGAGTCGTTCGCACTCCGATAACCTTCTCGCCATCCATGACGAGGGACTGGACAGGGAAGCCGGTGAATATATTGACTCCCATGCTTTCCGCTTTCTCGCCGAGCCAGCGTACCATCTCCGACAGCGACGCGATATAGAAACCGTGATTCTGCATCGTCGGCGGAGTCGGGATTCGCTGCGCTCGGCCGCCAGCCATGAAATAGACACGCTCCTCTTTCACAGGTGCGCGAAAGGGAAAATCCGAATCGGTGAGATCGGGGAACAGCTCGCGGAACGCGACAGGATTCGTTATCGCACCGGAGAGCGAATGTTCTCCCAGTGCCGAAGCCTTCTCGAGTACGGCAATCTGGATTTCCCCCAGAGTGCCGCCTGCTTCCTGATCAGCGCGCACGAGGCGGGTCAGCTCGATCGCTCCGGCGAGCCCGGCGGGACCGCCGCCTACAAACACGACGTCCATCGGGACAGCTTCGGGATCGAGCGGTTCCCGCACAAGCAGCTTGTCGGCTGGCAAGGGCGGTTGATGTTTCGCCGGTAACACGCGCAGTGCGCGGCCAGCCATCCGTTAGTGTCCCTTGCGCGCTTCGCGCACCGCGGCGGTCAACGCCGGCACTATCTCGAACACGTCGCCGACGATTCCGTAGTCGGCAACCTTGAAGATCGGCGCATCCTTGTCCTTGTTGATGGCGACGATCGTCTTCGATGTCCGCATGCCGGCGAGATGCTGAACCGCGCCGGAGATTCCAACGGCAATGTACAGGTCGGGGCTGACCAGTCGCCCTGTCTGCCCGATCTGGTCGCTGTGGGGTCGCCATCCGTCGTCTGTAACCGCGCGCGTAGCGCCGACTGCGGCGTTGCCGAATGCATCGGCCAGCTCTTCGACTAGCTTGAAGTTTTCCGCCACCTTGAGCCCACGCCCTCCGGCGACGATTACGGGCGCCTCGGCGAGGTCGAGCTTTCCCTTGCCGCCCTGAATCAGCTCCTTCACGACAACGCGAGCGGTGGACGGATCACCGATTGGCGCGACGTTCTCCACACGTCCCGCCTTTGCATTCTGAGCAGGTGCGTACGTGTTGGGACGCAAGGCGACGAGAGCGGGCGTTCCGCTCATGCTGACCGTCGCCATCACCTTGCCGATGTTCATCGGGTGTTTAACGACGACCTTGTCGCCGTTGAGCTCGACAGCTGTGACGTCGGTCACGAGTCCGACACCCAGCCGCGCGGCGATGCGGGGAGCGAGATCTCTTCCCTGGGCCGATGTGCTGAACACAGCCGCCCGATATTTTCCGGACTGAATGCGCTCGGCGGCGACTGCGGTCGTCGCCTCCGGGTTGTACTGCGC
>JALYOO010000165.1 GCA_030856845.1 Gemmatimonadota bacterium | reverse complement strand
CGGCACTCTCTGTCCGAGATGTTCAGACGACGGCGCAGACGGCGGCGGCGGCGCCTCAGGCGGAAACCGGCGTGACCCCCGCCGCTGCCACGCCCGACTTCAGCTCGCCCGAACAAGCATGGGAGATTCTGAATCGAGCCGGCGAGCAGTACCAGCGCGCTTCGGCATACCTCTCGGCCAGTAACACCGAGGTTCCGCTGCCGCCGGAACCGGAGCAGTACCGCACCAGGCTGGCTGCCCTCGACAATGTGATGTCCGAGATGCGGGACGCGCTGAAGGAAGCGCCGCAGGATCCCGTAATCAACCAGTACTACCTCGCGACCGTGGGTGCGCGCGAGGCAACCCTGCGCCAGATGGGAACAGCGCTTCCCGCCAGCGCCAGACTCAACCGGTTCTAGGGGATGCGGGCGATGCGGTTCACGCGATTGTTCGGAGCAGGCCTCGTCGTGCTCATGTCTCTGACCCCCGTCAAGGGCCGGGGGCAGGCTCAGCCGGCCCGAGGCTGGGTAGGCGTTGTGATCACCACGGGGATTGGTCAGGCAAATGCCGCCGGGGCGATGGTGTTCAGCGACTATCCGGTGATCGAGTCAATCGATCCGGGGTCTCCCGCCGAGCGCGCCGGCTTGCAGGCGGGCGACATGATCATGTCGTTGAACTCCCAGGATCTGCGCAAGAATCCGATCCCGATGAGCAGCATGCTCCAGCCAGGCCAGAAGATAGTGTTCAGGTACATCCGAAACGATGTGACAAAAGCAAGTACTATCAACGTAGTAGAACGTCCGGTGGGTACTTCCGGTCACTTCGCGCTGTCGGTCATCGGGCCTGCGGCCTCCGGGCAGCGTCCGACCGGCCGTCTCCAGCGCGAGGCGGCGGTCCGGGCAAGGACCGAAGTCGTCCTGAGAAGAGAGCGTGCGCCAGGCGGTGTCATGCCCACCGTGACGGTCCCCATCATCTTCGGGCAGGGCACCCCGAGCATCGCCGTAGCCGGTGCAGAGCTTACCCAGCTCAACGATGGGCTACGAGACGTACTCCAGATCAGAGGCGAAGGCGTCTTCGTGATCAATGTGGCGATGGGAACACCAGCCGGTGCCGCGGGCCTCAAGAGCGGGGACGTAATCGTGAGGGCGGACCGGGAGATGGTTCAGAACCCCGGGGAGCTGCTTCGGGTCATGCAGGCCGCGACCGAGAACTCTCTGATGCTTCAGGTACTCCGGAAAAGAAAGACCCACAGCGTTACGCTGCGCTGGTAGCACGCGCCCTCCCCCGGTTGCCCGACCGGCGCTAATCGAGCTTGCGGCTATCCGGCACCAGCGAAGTATGAATCGCCAGCGATGCTATCGCGCCCTCCGCCGCTGCCGCAATGGCCAGCTGCGGCCCAGGTGAAATATCGCCCGCGGCAAAGACGTTTAGAACCGAAGTCCGGTTGCGATCGTCGACAACGATCAGCCCCGAGTCGTCACGCTCGCACTTGAGCTGCGCCCCAAGATCATCACCCGGATACTGGCCGACTGCGAAATAGAGCCGGTCGCAGTCGAGCTGCATCCCGTCCGAGACACATATGGACCGTATCTCCCGGTTCTCGGCAATGATTCGATCAACCTTGTCCAGCAGAACGGGGATGTTCAGAGCTTTCAGCTGCTTCAGGTGACGCGGCTCCATATCCGCCGGGCTGCCATTCGTACAGATGACGATTTCGCTGGTCCAGCTAGTGAGGGCGAGGGCCATCCCCACCGCCTTCCGACCTGAGCCGATGACCACGGTCTTCTTGTCGACTGTTTCGTAGCCATCGCAATCAGGGCACACGTGAGCCGTTTCGCCGTAGCACTCGTCGAGCCCCAGAATCTTCGGCCACACGTCGTGGATTCCGATCGCCAGCAGCAGACGCCGGGATGCGAAAGTTCGGCCTCCCTTGAGACCGAGGTTGAACCGTTCGCTGTTGGTGTTCTTCACGGTCTCGACTCTGTCGTCGATCAACTCCGCCCCGAACTTCCGCGCGTCGTTCCGGCCGCATTCCCGATGCTTGGGCG
>JALYOO010000138.1 GCA_030856845.1 Gemmatimonadota bacterium | reverse complement strand
TCATAGAGCTGGGCATGGGACTCGGTGTGGACTACTCGATGACAACCAGCTGCTACGAACCCGGCGCGGACGGTGCCGCCTGCGGTCGCTGTGACGCCTGTAGCCTTCGTTTGCGCGGGTTCAGGGAAGCCGGCGTCGACGATCCCGTTCGCTATGCTGGCAGCGTCCAAACGGTCGCGTAGTTCCGCGTGCGACGATGAGCTACACCGTGAAGGAAATTTTCTACACGCTTCAGGGCGAAGGGGCGAATGCGGGTCGCGCTGCCGTCTTCTGCCGCTTTAGCGGCTGCAATCTGTGGACCGGGCGCGAGGAGGATCGATCTCGCGCCGTGTGCCGGTTCTGCGACACCGACTTCGTGGGCACGGGCCCGGAAGGCGGGCGGTTTGAAAACGCCGACTCACTCGCGGCGGCGGTGGAACGGGCGTGGCGCGGCGACGCGGACGCAAGAAGGTTTGTGGTATGCACCGGCGGCGAGCCGCTGCTGCAGGTCGACGATGCGCTGATCCGTTCACTCCGATCGCGGGGATTCGTCGTGGCAGTCGAAACGAATGGCACACGCCGCGCCCCGGACGGACTGGACTGGATCTGCGTCAGTCCCAAGGCGGGAGCACCGCTGCTCCAGACGTCGGGCAGCGAGATCAAGCTAATTTTCCCCCAGCCACTGGCGATGCCGGAGCAGTTTGCGCTGATGCGCTTCGAGCATTTCTTCATTCAGCCGATGGACGGTGCGGATGTGAGAGAGAACACCGAGCGGGCAATCGAGTACTGCATGCGGCATCCGCAATGGCGCCTCAGTCTGCAGACGCATAAGCAGCTGGGGATCCGCTAGCGCCTGTTTCACCGTGCTGCTTACTGAGGGATTGAATCCCGGTCGATCCGTGAGCTCTGCCGCGCCGTACAAACGCTCAGCAATGACACGTTCATGAGCGGGATGTGGACTTTCGTGGAGCTTGGATTCAGGCACATCACTGACATCCGGGGGCTGGATCACATCCTCTTCCTCTTCGCGCTGGCGGCCATCTATCGTCCGCGTGACTGGCGAAGCGCGCTCCTCGTCGTCACCGCTTTCACAGTGGGACATTCGATCACGCTCGCACTCGCGGTAACTGGTGCGGTGCGCCTTCCCACCGCGCTCATCGAATTCCTCATCCCGGTCACTATCGTTGCGACATGCATCGAGAACATCCTCGTTCGTGACAGAGAGAAGGCCCTTTGGGGCGGTAACTACCGGCCGATCTTCGCCGCAGTGTTCGGGCTCGTGCACGGCGCGGGCTTCGCCAACTACCTGCGCGATCTCTTCATCGACGGCATCGCCGTTCCGCTCCTCGGATTCAATATCGGCATCGAGCTGGGTCAGGTAGCTGTGCTCGCGGCCTCGGCACTGGTGCTGCTCGCGGTCGACCTAGGTCTCGGCCGGCTCCGAAATGTCGCGGGTTGGCCGTCCCCGCTGAGAATCCGGGTGCTTGCGGTATCTTCAGTTGTAATGGTCGTGGCGACGCGATGGGCAATCGAGCGGACTCCGTGGTGAGGATCCGGCGACTTCTTGTCGCCGCTCTCATCACGACTTCGGTGCCGGGAGCGACACCGGACATGCATGCCGCCCCTCACCCCATTCACACCAGCCTCGCCGAAGTGACTCACGAAGCGGCGTCACGAACGGTGCACGTTTCGCTGCGCGTGTTCGTGGATGACTACGCGAAAGCGTCGTCGGAGTACGCGCGACGACTTGCAGCGAGGCCGGGCGCGGTGACCCGCACCGAGTCCCCGCTCGTCACTTACGCGCTCGCGGCATTCGCCCTTTCCGACAAGGCCGGTCGCCGCGTACCACTAAAGTCGTGTGGAGGAAAACGAGTGGGGGAGCTGATGTGGCTCTGCTTCCGGGCCCCTGCACCGCGCGGTTTATCCGGTTTTCAGGTCCAGAGTCTGCTGCTGTTCGACATGTTTGACGATCAGATCAACATCGTTCAGGCATCGTACGGCGGAAAGAAGACCAGCATGCTTTTCACCCGCGGCGACCGGGCTCGGCGCATTCCATGAAGCCACGATCGATTCGCCTTCTGCATGCAGTCAGCTTCGTCGTCGCGACGGCCAGCGTTTCACTCGCGCGCGTGGCGACCGCCCAGGATAGCGCGGCAACGAGCATTGCACCGGTCGTCGTGACAGTCGCCAGAGGCTCCGCCGGTTCAGTGCTCGACGCGCCCTTCGCGCTGACGGTGATCACGCCTGACAGCACCAGGCCGGGCGGGCGACACGTGGCGGTGGACGAAACCCTCGCTCTGATCCCGGGCCTCACGGCCAACAGTCGCAGCAATCCGTCGCAGGATCCGCGACTGTCGATCCGTGGATTCGGAGCACGCTCGGCTTTCGGAGTGCGCGGCGTACGCGTGCTGCGGGACGG
>JALYOO010000104.1 GCA_030856845.1 Gemmatimonadota bacterium | reverse complement strand
GGTTCCGACCAGTCCGATCGAGCTACCTCCGCGAAACGCCTTCTCGGCAGACAGGCGAAGCTGAACATTGGACGCCTGTCCAAAATCCCACGTCGAGCTGGTCGCGCCATCGCTGATGGAGTTCGCCTGAAACAGTCCCACGCCGCCGGATAGCCACAGCGATGGCTCGGCGACGCGAACCGGTCTTCTGATCTGAGCAGACGCCGTCGTCGCGGCAAGCGCGAACATTGTAATCGACAACGATACTTTCAAGATTTCCCCTGTGACTATTGCTGTTATCTTTGCCCGGTGACGCATACGGCAGGGCCAGCGTGATCGATCCCCGCGAGACGGAACGTCGCAATCCGTGGACCGCGTCGATCGACCTTGCATCTCCACTGGAGATGGTTGATGTGATAAACGCCGAAGACCGCATCGTTCCTGATGCGGTGGCGACACAGCGTGAAGAGATCGCGCGCGCCATCGAGATCGCTGAAGGTTGCTTTCGCGCCGGAGGCCGGCTCTTCTATGTCGGTGCAGGCACATCGGGCCGTCTCGGTGTGCTGGATGCCAGCGAATGTCCTCCAACCTTCGGCACCGATCCAGAAATGGTGCAGGGCATCATCGCCGGCGGTCTGCCTGCTCTCACTCGCGCGCAGGAGGGCGCCGAGGACGTCGTGGAGAACGGCGCGCGCGAGATGGATTCGCACAACGTTGGTTCCAACGACTTCGTGATCGGTATTGCGGCTTCGGGAACTACACCCTACGTGCACGCGGCGCTGAGTAGGGCGGCAGAGCTGGGAGCGAAAACAGGAATCGTCTCCTGCTCCGCGCTGCCGGAGGGCGCTGCCTCCGGTCTCGACATTGCAATTCTGCCGATCGTCGGACCCGAAGTCGTCACCGGCTCCACGCGGCTCAAGGCAGGAACCGCGACGAAGCTCGTGCTGAACACCATCACCACGGGCGCAATGATTCGCCTCGGCAAGACCTACGGAAACCTTATGGTCGATCTTCGCGCGACAAACAACAAGCTGAAGGACAGGAGCGAGCGCATCGTCGTGGAAGTGTGCGGTGTGACGAGAGAGCAGGCGCGAGCGCTACTCGAGGCGGCAGACAAGAGCGTCAAGACCGCAATCGTAATGCAGAAGCTTGGGCTCGGACGCGACGAGGCGCTAGCCGCGCTGGAGCGCGCCGGCGGCGTCATCAGGCGTGCGATACCAGATGCACCGCCGCCCGTCACCGCATGAGCGTTGCCATGTCTTCGCAGAGCGGCGACGTGTCGCTTCGCGCGGCAGACAGCAAGGTGCTGGTCGGTCTGATGTCAGGCACTTCGCTCGATGGCATCACCGCCGCGGTCGTGCGCTTCACCGCGGGGGAGGACGGTCGCGTAAGCGCAGAGCTTCTCGCGCTGACTGGCCGGGACTTCACGCCCGAAGTGAGAGCGCGTCTGCAGCGGGCGCTCAGCGGAACCACACCTTCGGAGTACTGCCGCCTCAACTTCGAGCTGGGCGAGTGGCTGGCTGACGCTGCGGCTGGCGCGATTGCGGAAGCAGGAGTGTCGCGCGGTGACATCGCCGCCATCGCTTCACACGGCCAATCGGTGTGGCACGAGCCGGGTCATTCAACATGGCAGACTGGCGAATCGTCCGTTATCGCTGAGCGAACGCGGATCGATGTCATCAGCGATTTCCGCGTGCGTGACATGGCAGCCGGCGGTCAGGGAGCGCCCCTCGTTCCGATGGCCGACGCAATGCTCTTCTCGCATCCTGAAAGCTGGAGGGCGTTGCAGAACCTGGGAGGTATCGGAAACGTGTCCGTCGTCCCGCCGGGCGGCGAGTTGCGGGGCGTGCGCGCGTTCGACACAGGGCCGGGGTGCGGCGTCATCGACAAGGTGGTGCGGGCGCTACGTCCGGACCTGCCCTACGACGTGGACGGAGCCCTGGCGTTGCGCGGAACACCGGTGACTTCCGTCGTCGATCGCCTTCTGTTGCACGAATACTTCCGCGCGGCGCCGCCGAAATCCACCGGACCCGAGCTGTTCAGCGTTCAATACGCGAACGACCTGATTGCTTCATGCCGCGCCGAATCGGCGGACGCGACCGACGAAGACATCGTAGCCACCGCAGTGTCGCTCACCGCCAGGAGCATCGGCGACGCGTACGAAAAATTCATCGCCGAACCCGTCTCCGAGGTGTTTCTCTCCGGGGGAGGAGCGCGCAATCCGGCGCTCGTTCGCGCAATCGGCATTGCCGTCGCTCCGCGCAGCGTGAGCGACTTCGATGATACTTTCTTCGACGGAGACGCCAAGGAAGCAGTGGCGTTTGCACTGCTCGGATATCTGCATCTCAGCGGGCGACCCGGGAACGTACCGACTGCTACCGGCGCGAAGGGCCCGCGTATTCTCGGGAAGCGAACACCCGCATGACGAGCATCCAGCAGCGGCAGTGCATTGACGACTGACATGAATTCAGGAACAGCGAAGCCCTCGATGCGGAACGACGCAAGCGCGTCTCCCGTCCGTGCATTTGCGCAGCCAAAGATGGCGGCCCTCATCTTCCTCGGTTTCTCGTCGGGCCTTCCGTTTTACCTGACTAGCACCACGCTGCAAGCCTGGATGACGAAGGCTAATGTCGATCTCACGACGATTGGCGTGTTCAGTCTCGTCGGACTTCCATACTCCCTCAAGTTTCTCTGGGCTCCGCTGCTCGACCGTTATGTGCCCCCATTCCTCGGACGGCGCCGTGGGTGGCTGGTGATCGCGCAGATTCTGCTGCTGATCTCGATTGCAGCGATGTCCGTGCACAACCCGGCGCTGGGCCTTCGTGCGCTGGCGTTCAATGCGCTTGTCATCGCGTTCCTGAGCGCGACGCAGGATGTCGCGGGCGATGCGTATCGTACGGATGTCCTGCATCACCGCGAGATGGGTGCCGGCGCCGCGATCTGGGTACTGGGATACCGGGTGGCGCTGTTGCTCACCGGTTCTCTCGCGTTCGTTCTCGCCGACCAGATGCCGTGGCCGAGAGTCTACCTCATAATGTCGGCGCTGATGCTGGTGGGAGTGATCGCTGCGGTCATGGCTCCCGAACCCGCGCTGGACGATGCACCTCCGCGCAGCCTGGCTGAGGCGGTAGTCCTTCCGTTCAACGAGTTCTTCACGCGTTCGGGATTGCTGCGGGGAGCGCTGGTGCTCCTCTTCATCGTGATCTACAAGTACTCCGACAGTCTCGTGATCGTGATGGGCACTCCATTCCTGCTGCAGGCCGGATACACGCAGACTGAAGTGGGTGTTGTCCGAGGCGGTGCGGGACTGATAGCCACGATGGTGGGTGCCGTTGCGGGAGGCGCGGTGCTGGCGAAGATCGGAGTGAACCGCACTCTGTGGGTAGTCGCCGTGCTGCAGGCTGTCAGCAACCTCGGCTACTATTTCCTGAGTGTGATGGAGCGCAGCTCGACGTCGCTTGCCACGGTGATAGTGATCGAGAATTTCATCGGCGGGCTGGCAACCGCGGCGCTGCTCGCGTTCCTGATGATGATGTGCAACAAGAGATTTTCGGCAACTCAGTTCGCGCTGCTGTCGAGCCTCGTCGCCGTTAGCCGCGACCTGCTGACGGCGCCATCGGGCGGGCTGGCGGAGGCGACCGGCTGGCCGTCGTTCTTCCTGATCAGCATCGCCGCCGGATTGCCGGCGCTCCTGATGCTGCCCTTCATCGCGCCATGGGGAGCCGACACTCCGATTGGAGCCGCGTCCCATACGGGTGAAACGGAGCGCGAGGCGGCCTAGCTTGCGTCCTGACTGGAAACCGGAATCATGTAGCGGCCGACCACGACAGTGACGTTGTCGGGCGCGCCGGTCTCGATCGCACGGTCGACGAAGGCGGTGCACAACGCCTCGAGGTCACGCGACGAATGCACCAGGTCGGAGATCTCCCCCGCTCCAATCTGATTGGAAAGACCGTCGCTGCAGAGAAGCACGATGTCGTCATGCTGAAGCCTGTCCCGTGTCAGCTCGGGCATGATCGTCGGCTCAGGCCCGAGCGCCTGAAGAATGATGTTTCGATGCTCGCTCCGCTCCGCCTGCTCCGGCGTGAGCTTGCCCGCGTCCACCATTCGCTGTACAAGCGACTGGTCCTTGGTCATCTGACGGGCAGCCCTGCCACGGATGATGTACGCCCGGCTGTCTCCTACCTGCGCGAAGTAGATCATTCCTCCCACTACCAGGGCGATTGTCGCCGTGGTTCCCATTCCGTGATGAGTGCGGTCCGAGCGCGACAGCTCGTAAATGGACTGATTCGCGGCCAGCACTGCCTGCTGAAGTGAATCCGCGATGTTGACCGCGCCTTTCAGGGAGCCCTGGTGAAGCCGGTCACGCAGGTGCTGGAAGGCGACACGAGTGGCTAGATCGCTCGCCACTTCACCCGATACAGCTCCGCCGACGCCGTCGGCGACCATCATCAGCGAAGGAATAGCCTCCGTCTTCAGGAGTCCACTATCGTTCTCCGTGTACAGGTCGCCGCTCTGAAGATTGCCGATCAGAAAGGAGTCTTCGTTGTGCTCGCGTACCAGGCCGACATCGGTGCGGCCCGCCATTTCGATCGTACCTTCGGGAAGTGCCGGGAACTCTGCGGTGAAAGGCTCGGCGCGCTTCACGATTCGATGGGCGCTGCGAAAGCGCGAGTGCGTAAGGAAGTATTCGATATAAGGGGGTGGTGCCACGGCATCCGCGAGAATATAGGTGAGATGGAGCGGATTCGCCTACGAGATGGCCAGGGACGCGAATGCCCGTGGTACCGTGCATGCAATCAGCTTTGGTAATGACGACCTACTATCCACGATGACAACCAGTTCATTTCGATTTTGTGTGATCGCTGTGTGCCTCGCCGCTGGCAGTGCTTGTGCACCTCGCGCAACGCCGGCGCCCGAGCCAGTGCCGGTGCCACCTCCACCACCGACGGTCGAGAGGGCACCCGTTCCGGAAATAAATCCCGCTCTGCCGCCGGTGCCCCGGGTCAATGGCCCCCTGGAGATAAAAGTCGTCTATCCTCCCGTAAATCACGCAATCCAGTCGCGAGACTCGAACTTTGTCTTCGGATCGGTCGGCAACGGGGACGCCGGCCTCGTCGTGAACGGAGTACTCACCCCGGTGTGGCCGAACGGCGCGTTCATGGCATGGGTGCCGAACCCGACTGCCGATGCGCCGCGCTACGAGATCGTGGCGACCACCGGAATCGATACCGTACGGCTCACTCACCCGATTAAGGCTCCTCCGGCAGCGGCGGCGGTTGCTGCTCCTCCCCCGGACACCATCAGGCTTCTCGTGCCGGCACTGTACGCTTCACTAATTGGCCCTGCCGTATATCCGAGCGACACCGACAGAGTCGTGACGGCCTATGCGCTGACGGGAGGCCTGCAGCGCTGGTTTCTGTTGCCGGGCGCAGTGGTGAAAGTGGTGGCGATGGACTCGACCAACGCGCACGTACAGCTCGACAGCTCGCAGATCGTACGCGTCGCACGCTCTGACATGACGATGCTGGATACGACCTTCAAGCCGAAGCCGATGGTCGCCAAAGCGTTCCGCTTCGACAGTGGCGCGACGTGGACCGATGTGTTCATTCCCTTGAGTGACCGGCCTACACACTTGGTCGAGATGGAGGCGACGTCTATCACGCTTATCCTGTATGGTACCGCCGGGCCGAATAAACGGCCGGTCACGGTAAAAGGGCCGCCGGGTTCGTACATGACTGCAGTCACGTCGTCGCGGGAAGGGCAACAGATGCGGTATCGAATGGCGCTCCGCGGGCCTGTGTATGGATATCTGCCGATATGGGAACAGGGCGGACTTCGGTTCAGGGTTCGGCGTCCTCCGGCCATCGATTCGACGGCCCCCCTCCGCGGGCTCACGATCTCGGTCGACCCCGGGCATCCGCCAATCGGCGCTACTGGTCCAACCGGACTGTGGGAACCGGTTCCTACACTCGCGGTAGGGTTGCGAACGCAAACTCTGCTTCAGGAGAAGGGCGCAACCGTGATCATGACACGCACCACATCCGACCCTGTGGCACTGAACGACAGAGCGACGATGGCGCGGCGCGCCGACGCACATGCATTCGTCTCCATTCATTTCAATGCGGTTCCGGACGGGATCAACCCGCTTCGCGTGAACGGCACGGCCACGTACCACTACCATCCGCACTCGCTGTCCCTCGCCCAGTCGACTCAGCAAGCGCTCGTGAGTCAGCTTTCACTCCGCGATAACGGCGTCAAGCGGGATAACTTTGCGGTGGTGCGGGGTACATGGATGCCCTCGGTGCTCGCCGAGGGAGCTTTCATCATCGTGCCTGATCAGGAGGCCGCCATACAGACCCCCGAGTATCAGGACCGCTACGC
>JALYOO010000092.1 GCA_030856845.1 Gemmatimonadota bacterium | reverse complement strand
AGAGCAGATCGCCACGCACGGACGGCAACAAGTGATATGACTTGAGAGACGATTCGGTCATCAGCCGATCGACGATCTCGAGTCCTGCGGCCGGCCCCGACGCCATCCCGACAGCGACCGCGCGGTTGAGGTCCACCACTGGTGATGGCATCAGCTGCGCGAGATCGTCGTACAAACCCGCGATGCGCATCCAGTCGGTTTCTGCAGCGACTCGTGCCCGCGCGTGACACGCAGCGATCGCTGCCTGCAGCATGTACGGACCCGGCGCTTCGCCTAGCAACTCGGCCCGCCTGAGAGCTGCAATCCCGCGACCGATGAGAAGCTGATCCCAGCGCGAACGATCCTGATCCAGGAGAAGAATCGGATCTCCCGTCTGTTCGACCCGGGCTTTCAAGCGCGACGCCTGAATCTCCATCAATGCGACGAGGCCATGCACCTCCGGTTCACCGGGCACGAGCTCCGCCACGATGCGTCCAAGCCGAAGCGCGTCCTCGCACAGAGCCGGCCGGACCCAATCGTCACCAGCGGTCGCGGAATAGCCTTCGTTGAACACCAGGTAAATGACTTCGAGCACCGATGAAAGCCGGGCTGCCAACTCGGGCCCGCGCGGAACCTCGAACGGCACGCGAGCTTCGGAGAGGTTGCGCTTTGCCCGGACGATACGCTGCGCGATGGTTGACTCCGGAACGAGGAAGGCACGCGCAATCTCCGGGGTCGTGAGGCCTCCTAGAAGACGAAGTGTGAGCGCGACCCGCGCTTCGGTCGAAAGAACGGGGTGGCAGGCAATGAACACGAGCCGCAGCAGATCGTCACCGATCTGATCGTCGATTGCCGCGTCGAGATCGGGCGCGGTCGTCGTGAGTTGTGCGCCGAGCTCGTGTCCCAGCTCCTCATGCTTCCGCTCGAGGAGCTTGTCGCGGCGAAGCGAGTCGATGGCGCGATGCTTCGCACTGGCCATGAGCCATGCGCCCGGGTTGTCGGGAACGCCGGTCTCCGGCCATTGATCGAGGGCCGCGACGAGCGCGTCCTGGGCAAGGTCCTCAGCGAGCCCGACGTCTCGAACAATGCGCGTGAGGCCGGCGATGAGTTTCGCGGACTCGATGCGCCAAACCGCGTCGATGGTGCGATGGGTGTCGATAAGCGACATGAGCGTCGTCAGGGCGTTGAACGGGGAAGCACGATCTCGACATTCGCCCCGTACCGGGCATCCACGATCTGCACGCGCGTGACATTGGATTGCCGGTCGATACGATACCAGGGCATTCTCGCCCAGTCGAGAAACTTCCGTCCGGGCTGGGTGTTGGAAGCCGCAATGGCCGCCGGATCGTCCGCGTTCTTCAGGATGAAATCATCGGCGAACTCCAGACGGGCACCCGCGCGTCGCGTGAGTGATAGCGTTCCCCGCCAGTAGCGATCACCGTCGTCAGCGTAGACGCGCCACCGAAGCGGAACCGCCGGAGACGCGACGACGAACAGGGCCTCGCGCGCCTTCGTGCTTCCTGCGAGTTCGGCACGCGTCGTTCGCTCAGCGAGTTTCTGAAGGCCCATCATGCTCGCGATGTACACAGCCGCAATTCCGGTTGCGATGCGTGCGGCATGCGTCGGGTGCGCCGCACGGTCTCTCTCTCTTCGCCGCGACAGCCAGACGCCGAGCCCGAGGATCGCGAGCAGCCACGGATCCACGATGAAAAGAGAGTCGCCGTAGAACCACCGCCCGTCGAACGGCATGAGCCACCGCATCCCGTAAGAATTCATCCAGTCGAGTGTCGGGTGCGTCAGTATCGATAGGGTGGAGAGGAGAAGCAGTTCGCGCGGGATCACTGGAGGGCGCGTCGCATCGCCGTGTCGGCGCCGGTAGCGGTCCCAGGCGATCATCAGCACCGTCAGCACAAACGGCAGGACGACAAGGGCGAGCACCCCGTGCGTCCACCCGCGGCGAAACGCGGTCGCGCGGCCCAGCGGAACCGCAATCACGTCGATGTCGGGAAAGTTGGCACCGATCATCAGCGTCGCCGCCCCCCGCCCGGTGCGTTTTTTCAGTCCGGACTGCGCGAGCGCAGCACCGACCAAAGTGTGGCAGAGATTATCCATCGTCGGGTAGGATACGACTCTGACTGGGCGAGGTAAACCCGACCTGGCGCTTCGTGCAGCGCGACGCCGACGGCAACGAGCACGCCTTCAACGGCGTCTATCTCGAGATCACCCCGCCGGAGCGGCTACCGCTGCAGATTACCGGGTATTGATCCCCTCCATGATG
>JALYOO010000081.1 GCA_030856845.1 Gemmatimonadota bacterium | reverse complement strand
GCGCTCGGCAAGGTGGATTACCTGGAAGTGATGGGATTCAGCGACCATCTCATCACGTCCGAGATGTGGTACCGCCTGTTGTACTGCGGATTCCGAATCCCGGCAGGGGCGGGAACGGATGCCTTTCCGAATTTCGCGTCGCTGCGGGGACCAGCTGGATTGCTGCGGGTCTATGCAAAGGTGGGCGCCAGGTTCGATCACCGGACGTGGCTCGCGGCGATCAAGGGAGGCAGGACCATGGTGACTAACGCGCCCCTGCTGACATTCACGCTGGACGGGCGTGAGCCGGGCGCCGAGATTCGTTTGCCGCGTGCGTCAGCGCGCACACTTGGAGCGCGCGTCACAATGCGCTCGAATGTCCCGGTCGATCACGTGGAGATTGTTGGCAACGGCAAGGTGGTGGCCGCGGTTACTCTGCGTGGCGACCGCATGAGCGCGGATACGACGATCAGCATCCCGGTCGAGCGAAGTGGATGGCACATACTTCGGGCCTGGAGCGACAAGCCGGCGCCGGGCATTCTGGACCTGTATCCGTTTGCGAGTACGAGCCCGATCTACGTCAACGTCGGCGACGAGAAAATCGAATCACCCGAAGATGCCGAGTTCTTTCTGGCATGGATCGACCGGGTTGATACCGCGACTCGTGCGCACACAGGCTGGAACACTGACGCGGAACGTGCTTCGGCGCTCGCGATGATCGATAGAGCGCGTGCCATCTATCAAAAGTTGGCCGGCCGATGAAATTTCCAGGCACAGCGGAAGTGCGTCCGGGAATCGCTACTACCCCCTCGCTCACTAACAGACATGCGATTCTTTCCACGCTGGCTTCGAATCTCCCTCGGAACAAGTAACGCACCAGGCCAAGACGCAGAGCAACACGCGAGGAATGTCTCAGACGATCGCCATCATCGGCTTCCCGTGGGATGAGCATTCATCCTTCCAGCGCGGAGCTGCTGAAGCGCCTCCGCTCATCCGTCGCGCCCTGTTTTCCGACGCGTCGAACATGTGGACAGAAACAGGCATTGATCTCGGCGAAAAAGGGAGAATCACCGACGCTGGTGACCTGGATCTGTACTCTTCAGACGGTGCTCGGGAGAAGATCGAGAACGCGATTTCCCGTCTGCTGGAGCAAAGCCTGACTCCGCTGTCTCTCGGTGGCGATCATGCTGTGTCGTATCCCATCGTTCGCGCGATGCGTACAGCGCATCCGAAGCTCACGGTCGTACAGTTCGATGCGCACCCCGATCTGTACGACGAGTTCGAGGGAGACCGCTATTCGCATGCCTGCCCTTTCGCGCGAATCATGGAAGAGGGGCTGGCGGACCGATTGATTCAGATCGGCATTCGGACAATGAACGCGCACCAACGCGCTCAGGCAGACCGATTCGGCGTCGAGGTGATCGACATGCGCGCGTGGGACGGTGCTCTGTCGCTGACATTGGATTCGCCCGTCTACATTTCCGTTGACATGGACGTATTCGATCCCGCGTTCGCGCCGGGTGTCTCGCACCGCGAGCCAGGCGGACTGTCAGTGCGTGATGTCATTCGCGCCATTCACGGACTTCGGGCCACGGTTGTGGGCGCGGATGTAGTCGAGCTCAATCCGCGGAACGATCCGCTTGGTGTCACCGCGGTTGTGTGCGCGAAGCTGGTCAAGGAGCTGGCGGGAAAAATGAGTGGCGCGAGGGTGCGTGAAGAATCTGAGGAACGGTGAGTGTCCACACCTGACTCCACTACGAGCCGCGCATATGGCCTGTGTCTTTCAACGACTCTGACCCCTTGATCGATCCGACGCGGCGAAGCAATCTCCTTATCTGCGAAGGATCCCACCATGCTTAACGGGTACTTACTCATGCGGTCTTTCCGTCGTTTGCGCTTCGCCGCCGCCTTCGCCTCGACGTTCATTCCCGCACTACTCGGTGCTCAAACATCACCACGCTCGCTGAAGGTCCACATGTCCGTGGACCTCGAGGGAATCGCCGGCGTCGTATCCGATGCGCAGACGTCGCCGAGCGGAGCCGATTACGCGTGGGCGCGCAAGATGATGCTGGAGGAGCCCAACGCCGCGATACGAGGCGCCATGGCGGCAGGTGCCACCGAGATCCTCGTCAATGACTCGCACGGTCCACAGACTAACCTCCGTCCCGATGAGCTGGACCGTCGCGCGACATTGATTACGGGCCAGCCGAAGCCGTATGGGATGGCTCAGGGGCTCGACTCCACTTTCTCGGCGGCTATCTACATAGGCTACCACGCCAGTGGCTCCATCGCCGACGCCGTACACGGCCACACGTTTAGCGGCGCGCAAGCATGTGCGGCTCAACGGTACCGAGGTTGGCGAGTACGGACTGAACGGTGCGCTGGCGGGTTACTATGGCGTACCGGTGGCGTTCGTGGCCGGCGATGCAGCGTTCGTGACGGGGGCGCGGGGCTTCTTTCCCATGGTGAACGCGCTCGCCGTCAAGGATGGGATTGGTTATAACGCCGCGCGCACGCTCAACCCCCTGGAAGCGCGGGAACGCATCGAGGCTGGAGTCGTGCCGCATTGATGAAGGGCATTGCGAGGCCGCCGGTGAAGCTGCCGGCCCCGATTACGCTCGAGGTGGAGCTCGCCGATCTGTCGCAAGCTGACAAGGTCATGCTGATTCCGGGAATGCAGCGGGTGAGCGGACGAGTGGTGCGGTACTCCGCGGCGGACATGAAGACTATCTACCAGGTTTCACGCGCCATCATGCTGTTGGCGAGAGCCTAGGCCATCCTGTCAATCCTGTTATCATGTCCACTATTCTGTTGCGGTATGTGATGGTCTCCCGCTTGAATAGCATCTCTGAAAGCCAGGAATGTCTTCCGGTCAGGATGACCAGGATTCACACGATGAGCGCTAATGTGACTGGTGGAATACGGGCTTTCCTCCTGGTAAAATCTCTGATCTGAATGGCGAAACAGGAGGCAGCGGAGACGCTCTCGATCGACGGGCGCGAGGTGCGCATCACCAATCCCGGGAAGCAGTACTTCTCGCGAGGTGTAAAGCTCTCGAAGCTCGATCTGGTCCGATACTATCTGTCGGTCGCGCCAGGCGCCATCGCCGGCATTAGAGATCGCCCCATCGTTCTCAAGCGCTTCGTGGACGGCGCGGAAGGGGAGCCCTTCTACCAGAAACGCGCGCCGGACAAGCGGCCTGACTGGTTGAGAACCGTGACGCTGTCATTTCCTTCCGGCCGCACTGCGGAGGAGGTGGTCGTCGACGACGCAGCGGGCCTCGCGTGGATTGTGAATCTTGGCTGCATCGAGCTGCACCCGCACGCGGTTCGAGCTGGTGATCTCGACCAGCCTGACGAGCTCCGCATCGATCTGGACCCCGTGCCCGGTGTCGCCTGGGACGACGTGAGGCGGGTGGCGATGGAGACCCGGAACCTGCTGCAGGAGCTTGGGCTTCAGGGTTGGCCCAAGACGAGCGGCTCGCGCGGCATGCACGTCAACGTGCGAATACAGCAACGCTGGTCATTCACCGAG
>JALYOO010000036.1 GCA_030856845.1 Gemmatimonadota bacterium | reverse complement strand
CCAGGCAGTGACAGGAGGAGTCGACGTGCGGCTCAGCGCAGAGACGGCGGACTACATTCTCTACTCGGACTGCGGACGCCGGGAGGAACCGATTGCGCTCGACGATCATCTCCAGCGGCTCGTCGGTGCGGGCGTCGGGGAGATATTCGTAAACTCGATCGATCGCGACGGCATGATGCAGGGCTACGACATCCCCTTGCTGAAGAGGGTGGCCGAAGCGGTTGGAGTGCCGGTGATCGGGTGTGGCGGCGCCGGTCACTACAATCATCTGAGAGATGCGTTTCTTGAGACACGGGTGAGCGCTCTGGCCTGCGGCAGCCTGTTCAACTTCACTGACAGCAATCCCATCAGGGCGAAGGCATTCCTCAGCAACCATGGCATTCCGTTCAAGACCGTCTAGATGACCGCGGACGCTGTTGGCGCAAAGGGGATTGGGGACGGAGAACGTGTCGCCGGAGCTCGCGTGTATCTGAGACTCGTCGAGTTGGCTGATTGCGGCGAGCGTTACCTCGGCTGGCTTCTCGACGCGCAGGTGAACCGGTTTCTAGAGACGCGATTCGTTCAGCAGACTCCAGGTCGTATCGAGGAATTCGTTCGGCGCATGCGCCGCAGTCCCGACGACTACCTTTTCGCCATCGTTCAGTCGGACACTGACACTCATGTCGGCAACCTGAAGATCGGCCCTGTCAATCGCGTCCATGGTTACGCCGACATCAGCTACTTCATTGGAGAGCGGGACGCGTGGAGCAAGGGAATCGCCACCGAGGCGATTAACATCGCGACGCGTTTTGCGTTCGAACGGCTCGGACTGCATCGCGTGCAGGCGGTCGTCTATGCCGACAATCGGGCAAGCGCTTCCGCGCTCGAGCGTGCGGGTTACTCACTCGAAGGGACATGCCGCGAGAAGGTGGTCGTCGAAGACCGGCGGAGCGACCAGTTGATCTACGGAATTCTCGAGCGCGACCGGGCTGGAGTGCAGCAGAAGACGGATGCTTCCGGGGGACTGTCTCCGGACGAGGCTTTTCCCGCGTCATGAGCTCCGCGAAGTCCGATAAAGCGCCGCGCGGTCTCAAGCGTTTTGCTCCGCACCTTCCGCCGCCGCTGAGAAAGGTTGCGTGGCATGCCGTCGACGCGCTTCCGCCCGCAATTCAGCGACTTTTCGGTCACACCGATGAGCACCGGCGGTGGAAGATGGAGCAGCTTTATGCCGGCGAGGGCGCACCCCCGGGGGGCGCGCCGACCGTGCTCTTCTGGGTCACCGGCGGGATGCACATGCTGTTGCACGTCGAAGCCGCGATTGCGGCCGCGCTGCGTTTACGGGGCTACAACGTGCACGCTGTAATCTGCGATTCTCCGTACCTCGCGTGCATCAAGCGCGAGGCCACTGACGGCGTTCCTATGGAAGACTGGCGAAAGCTCTGCCAAGGCTGCATCGCGTCCAATCGCAGCGTGCTGGAGCTCATGGGGATCCCGTATTCGTTCGTCGGTGACTTCGTGCCGCACGAGGCGAGAGAAGATCTGTGGCGACGGGCAGAGCGCTGCACACCGGAGAACGTACTGGAGCTGTCGCACAACGGGCTACCGGTGGGGCGAAACGTTCTCTCCGCCGTTCAACGCTACATGCGCGGCGTGCCTGCGCCGATAAATGAGCGGATCCTGAGGCAGTACGCCTACAGCGGCCTGGTGACAGCAGAAGCCTCGTCACGCGCGATGGACAGATTCGCGCCAACGCGCGTGTTCATGTCGCATGGCGTGTACGTGGACTGGGGCCCGGCGCTGCACAACGCGCTGCGGCGTGAAATTCCGGTCACGGGCTGGAAGGCATCGTACCTGCCGGCGCGCTTCATCTTCCGGCAGGTGACAGACGGAGCAAGGATCGACTTTCACAACGTCGGGCATAAAACCTGGGAGGCGCGTGCAGCGGCGCCTCTCACCTCAGCCGAGGAGGATCGGCTGCAGACTTTTCTCCAGAGACGCTACCACAGCGGTGTCAGCTTCGACATGCATGCCGTCAAGCGATACACGGGCGAGGTGGACCGATTCCGGGAGAAGTACAGCTTGTCGGAGGGCCGGCCGGTGTGGGGAATTCTCACTCACATCCTGTGGGACAGCATCTCCGACTACTCGCCGATGGCCTACGGCACGATCGAGGAGTGGCTTCTCGATACGGTCGATCAGGTGTGCCGCATCACCGACGTGCAATGGCTCATCAAGGTCCACCCCGCCGAAGCGGGCGACGCTCCGGTGACGGGCGCATATCATCTGATACGAGAACGATTCCCCGACCTGCCTTCTCACGTTCACCTCATTCCCGCGACCGAGGAGATCAGCCCTCTCGAATTTTTCGACATCGTCGACGGAGGTGTTACCGTCTACGGCACTGGGGGCCTCGAGCTCGCGCTGGCCGGCAAACCGGTAATTCTCGCCGGTGAGGCGCACTACGGATTGAAGGGCTTTACGGAGGACGCTGCGGACGTCGCATCGTATCGCGCGGCGCTCGCGAGAGCCGCCTCCACCGGCCCACTCAGCGATTGTCAGACGAGCCTTGCTCGCCGGTACGCCTATTCGCTGTTCATCCAGCGCCAGGTTCCGCTGCCGATCGTGCGCGACCCGGACACTTCCTGGTGGAAGCTGCAGCATCAGAAACGCCGGGAGCTACTTCCCGGCGCGGAGCCTTTCATGGACTTCATCTGCGACCAGGTGATGGCGGGCGAAGACTTCATGATGCCGCCGGCGCTGGTGGATCTCGCCGAGAAGCAGGAGTGGGGATGATCGAACCGCGAGGGCTCACGTTATATTGCGCGGCCGGCGTTGTGAGCGCCCAACGCAAACCGAGAGCACCTATCCCTGACAGTTGAGTCTACTGAAGTCGTTGGATCACCACGCGCGCACGGCTGCGCATCTGGCGCTGCGGAAAAGCCCGGCCGCCGTCCGCGCGCTGTTCAAGCACACTGAAGAACATCGTGCTTCGAAGATGGCAAGGTTGTACGCCCGACGCCCGCCTGCCGACAAGCCACTGGGAACCCTCCTTTTCTGGGTGCCAGGCGGAATGCCGCTGCTGTTGCACGTCGAGTCTGCCATT
The DNA here is from genome assembly GCA_030856845.1 of Gemmatimonadota bacterium. Taxonomy (GTDB): domain Bacteria; phylum Gemmatimonadota; class Gemmatimonadetes; order Gemmatimonadales; family Gemmatimonadaceae; genus UBA4720. Next base: position 9,073 of record JALYOO010000036.1, on the reverse strand, counting down.
GCCGCTGCAATGCGTCTCCGCGGCTACAAGGTTCACGCAATCATCTGCAATTCGCCCTATCGAGGATGCGCCATCAGGACCGCGTCGGACGGTCTGCCGATAGACAAGTGGCGGGATATCTGTAGCCAGTGCATCGCCAAGACGAGCAAGGTGCTGGAGACGATGGGAATCCCGTACTCATACAACGGGGACATGGTCAGCGGTGCAGAACGCGAGGAGCTGGGACCCGCACTACTGACATCACGTGGGATACGCTCGATACGCTCGATCATGACGGAATCCGCGTCGGCCGTAACATCCGGTCGACTGTGGTGCGTTACCTACAGGGTGCAGCGCTCACCGGCTACGAGGGAATCGTTCGCGAATACGCCTACAGCGGGCTCGTTTCCGCGCTCGCTGCCCGCCGTGCACTGGAGAGGTTCGATCCGTGGCGAGTCGTCATGTCGCACGGAACGTATGTGGACTGGGGGCCCGCGCTTCAGACCGCTCTGTCACGCGGCGTGCCGGTGACGGGATGGAAGGCTTCGTACCTGCCGTCCCATTTCTATCTGAGGCATGTCGACGACCCCTCGCGCATAGACCTCAAGAAGCTCAGCGCGGACGCGTGGAAAGGGCTTGGAGCGGAAGATCTGACTCAGCGGCAGAATGCGCGCCTCGACCGTTTCTTCGAGGACCGGTATCACAAGCTCGCGAGCTTCGACATGAAGAACGCAAGGACCTACCGGCACGACATCGAAGAGCTCAAGGCGAAATACACTTTCGGCGGCAGGCGGGTGTGGGCTGTGTTCGCGCACGTCAACTGGGACAGCGTGACGGACTTCGCGCCCATGGCCTACCCGTCGTTTGACGAATGGATCCTCGACACGATTCGCGAGGCGATCCTGATTCCGGAGGTGCAGTGGCTGATCAAGGTCCATCCGGTCGAGGCGCGCGACAACCCGGCGACCGGTGTGCAGCGCCTGATAGAGCGCCACTTTCCCGCGCTGCCTGATCATATCCGGATTGTTTCCGCGGAAGAGGACATAAGCCCGGCCAATCTCTACGAGCTGGCAGATGGCGGTGTGACCGTTTACGGCACGGCCGGTCTCGAGCTCGCGCTCCTTGGCAAACCCGTCATCGTCGGTGGAGAAGCGCACTACGGTGGCAAAGGATTCACTCACGAGGGGCTGACTCCACAGGCATATCGGGAGCTTCTGCGACAGGTTGCCGCAATCGGTCCCCTCACGCCGGATCAGCGCGCCAGCGTGCGCAAGTATGCGTACTCTCATTTCATAGCGCGCGAAATTCCTATCGAAACGGTGCGCGACGCCAGCTCTACCTGGTGGTCGCTTCAGCCGGGAAAGCTGGAGAATCTTGTTCCGGGACAGGACCCCTTCGTCCAGTTCATCTGCGACAGGCTGCTGGATGGTCGCGACTTCAACATGGATGAGTCGCTGGTGTCGCTGTCCCCGCATGAGATAGAGCAAGCTTGAGCGGCACGACAGCGCGCGCTCGAGTGGAGCGACTGACTGGATTCGACACCGCCGGAGAGCCGTTCATCAGTGGCGACCGCGTGCTGCGCGGCATTTATCATGGGCACGCCGCGAAGGTGCACGAGGTGCTGCGGATCTGCGAAAGAGAAAAGCTGTTCGATCACGGAATCGTCTCCACGCGCGAGCTGGCGGACAATCCTCATCCCGAAATTCCGTACGAGATGGTGCTCGAGCACCGGCGCCTTCCGTTCGTGAGCTACCCGCACGAATGGTCGGGATCGATGTTCAAGGATGCCGCACTCTTTCACATCCAGCTGTTCGAGCGGCTCGAGAAGCACGGCCTCACCCTCAAGGACTGGCATCCGTACAACATCCTTTTCGACAGCACGAATCCCGTGTTCGTGGATTTCACGTCCATCATTCGCATTGTGGACCTGCCCTCGCAACCGCATCTTCGCCGCGCGCGGGCTCCCAGGGGAATGTCGGGCCGATGGGACCAGACCTCTCTCGCTATTTACGAGATGTATCGCGGGATGTACGAGCCGTACTTCGGTTTGCCGCTGGCGATGATGCATCGCCGGCGTCACGCGGTCGCCCGGCGGCGGGTCTTCGAGACGACGCTGAATGCCGCGGACAGCGTGATAACGCGGCGTGAAGCGTTCGAGGGAGACCTCGCCGGGCGGCTGCGCTACGAGCTCGATGAGCAAGTGCTGCGCAATCTGCTGGCGCGGAGAGGCCCGGTGAAACCACGGTTCTTTGCGGCTGTTCGCCGCGCCGCATCCCGGCAGCGGGCGGCGCTCGAGCCCAGTGCCTACAGCAGCTATTACGAGGACAAGAACGAGGCATTCTCCCCGGAACCTTCCGCACGATGGACGGCGAAACAGCACGGGGTGCACAATGCCCTGCGCGGATTCAGCCCCGGGACGGTACTCGACCTCGGCAGCAATACAGGGTGGTTCTCCATGCTGGCCGCCAGACTTGGCAGCTCCGTTGTCGCTGTCGATCTCGATGAAGCTTCAATCGATCGCCTCTATTCGACCGCTAAACGTGAACATTTGAGCATCCTTTCGCTGGTCGCCAACCTGACGACGGCGCTGCCCGAGCTTGCGCCTAAGACCTTCGAGGACGAGCCTTCGCAGTCGCTGCTGGGAGAGGCTCCGCCACTCATCAGGAGCGCGACGTCCCGGCTGCGATGCGACATGGTACTCGCCCTGGCCATCGTTCACCACCTCGCGCTGGGGCAGGGACTGCTCTTCGCCGAGATCGCCTCCATACTCGGCGCCTTGGCAGACAAGTATCTTTGCGTCGAGTTCGTCGATATCGACGACGCGATGATTACGGATGATCCCGATTTCTTCCCGGCGTGGAAGGCGTCGCCCGGTGCTTTTGCATGGTATGCCAGGGATGGGTTCGTGCGTGAGCTTCGCCGGCATTTCGGCACGATAGAGGTCGTGCCATCACACCCAGGATCGCGCAGCCTGCTGGTTTGCTCGAAGCAGTAGCCGCGGTTCGGTTCAATCACGAGTGCCACGGATGAGCGTTTCGTACGACGAGGCCGAACAGTTCCTGCGCGAGGAAATCGCGAGCATGATGGCGATCGATCCTGCGACGATCGATGCCGATACCGTCCTGATCGGCGCCAACAGGGTGCTCGATTCGGCGGACCTGGTGATGCTGCTGCTCGCCGTCGAGGACTTCGCGCGCGACAGGCTCGGCGTCGCGTTCGACTGGACGAGCGACAGCGCGATGTCGGAAGCGCGAAGCGTGCTGCGCAGTGTCGGGAGTCTCGCCCGGCATCTCACCGATCTTCAGTCGGCGTAGCGGCAAATGGACGTCGTAGTCGTGACCGGCGCTTCCCGGGGGCTTGGGCGGTTCTGCGCCCAGTCGCTCCACGATTGCGGATACAGGGTCGTCGGTCTCGGCAGAAGCGCGGTCACCGACGCGCCGTTCGAGATGCGCTCGGCGAATGTCGCTGACCCGGTCTCGGTCGCAGAGGCTCTGGGAGATTTGCGCAGAGATCCTTCAGTTTATGCGCTGATCAACGCCGCCGGCATCGCGTCGATGAATCTCGTGGTGACAACGCCCGCAGCTACTGCACGGAGCATCGTCGAGACCAACCTCCTGGGCACTATCTATTGCTGCCAGCAGATCGCCCCCGCGCTCATCAAGCGCGGCGGAGGGCGCATTATCAACTTCTCGACGCTCGGAGTGCAGCTCGCCATCAAGGGAGAAGCGATCTATATCGCGTCGAAAGCGGGAGTGGAGGCGTTCTCGCGCACGTTCGCCCGCGAGATGGCGCCTTACGGCGTGACGGTGAACACGGTCGCTCCCGGGCCCATCGACACGGCGCTGCTGGCGAAGGTTCCGAAGGCGAATGTCGACGAGGTAGTGCGACGACAGATCGTCCCGAGGCAGGCCGAGCCGGTTGACGTATGGAACATCGTTTCGATGCTGCTCGCTCCGGAGAGCTCGATGTTGAGCGGCGAGACGCTGCACGTGGGCGGCGCGTAGGTGCGGATTCTCGAGGAGCTCGGCAAACGAAACGCCGGGAGCCGCGAGCCATTCCTCATCGGACCGGGCGGCGCGCTTTCGTTCGATGACGTTGCTCACGCGGCGACAGCGACCTCGGACGACATAGCCGAAATCAATCCTGGCGAGGTCGTCGCACTCATCGGTGACTTCGACGGTCAGACGATTGCGACGATGCTGCGGCTGCTCGACGCGGGCGTCATCCTGATGCCACTGACTCCCGGAACGAGCGCCGACCACGACTACTTTCTGGAATCGGGAGGCGTCGACTGGATCATCGCCGGATCCCATGCCGAGCGGGTGACAGGGGACGGCGCGAATGATGGTGGCGCAGGCAGCAATCCGTTGCTCGACGAACTGCGTGCGCGGCAACATCCGGGAATCATCTTCTTCTCTTCGGGAACGACGGGTCGGCCCAAGGCGATCCTCCACGATTTCACGCATTTCCTGGCCCGCTACGCGACACCACGGCCCCCCCTGCGAGCTCTGAATTTCCTGTTGTTCGATCACGCCGGCGGCATCAACACGATGCTGCACACCCTGTTCAACCGCGGCGTGGTCATTGTTCCATCCGAGCGCACGCCCGAAGTCATTGCGTCGGAGATCGCTCGACACGGCGTCGAGCTGCTGCCGGCCACGCCGACCTTCCTGAGGATGATGCTGCTCGCGGGTGTGCTCGAGACGGGCGGCCTGCCTTCGCTGCGCGTCGTGACGTACGGAACGGAAAGGATGGATCAGAATACGCTCGACCGGCTTTGCACGACGCTCCCCGGCGTCGACTTCCGCCAGACATACGGCCTGTCGGAGCTAGGAGTGTTCCAGGTCAGGTCGAGAGCCCGCGACAGTCTCTGGATGCAGATCGGCGGGAAGGGAATCGAAACGCGCGTTGTGGATTCGGTGCTGCATATCCGGTCGGATAACAGGATGCTCGGATACCTCAACGCACCGTCGCCGTTCACCGACGGCTGGTATGATACCGGTGATATCGTCGAGCAGGACGGAGAATTCATCAAGGTGACGGGCCGTGCGAAGGAGATCCTCAACGTCGGCGGCCTCAAGATTCTTCCCGGCGAAGTGGAGCGAGTCGCATTGCTGCATCCTGACGTCCTTCGCGCGAAGGCGATTGGGGTCGCCAACCCGATCACAGGGCAGCACATCGAAGTCATCTGCGAGCCGCGGCCCGGCGCATCGCTGGACAGGCGGACCATGATGACTCATTTCCGCTCACACCTTCAGAAGCAGCTTTCTCCGCACCGCGTCACGATCGGCGAAGTCGCGGTGAGCCATCGGTTCAAGCAGAAATGACGATCGCGGCAATGATTGGCCAGCTGATTGCGCAGATGGGCGGCGGTCCCGTATTCACGCACTCGGATCCATTCCGTGCGGCACGGCTCGTCGCGCCGTCGCGCGACCGCGTAGCATACCTTGATGCGCACCTGACGCTGCTCCGAGATTCGACCGCGGACCGCGGCTTATGGATTCCAACGTTCAACTACGAGTTTCCGAAAACACGGTCGTTTGACGTCGCACGATCGCCGTCCGAGCTGGGCCCGCTTCCCGAACGCTTCCGCACTCACGCCGCCGCATGGCGCACTCCAGTTCCAATCTTCTCCATTGCGGGCATCGGTGCGCAGCCCCGTGTGGCGTGGGCCGAGGAAACCGATCCGTTCGGAAACGAGTCCATCTTTGCACAGCTCGTTGCGAACGACGGTGTCGTGCTCTACTACGGAGAAACTTTTCATTACAGCACTCTCGTGCACTACGCCGAACGAATGCGCGGAGGTCCGCCGTACCGCTATGATATGATTTTTCCTGGAACAGTAGTCACCGCTGATGGCACTGTCGTCGCTGGCTCACTGATCTATCACGTCAGGCCGCTCGGTACAGGTCTCGAATACGACTGGGCGGGAATGCTCGCATCCGCGCTGGAGTCCGGTGTCTGCAGACGTCTTGATGAACACCCCGGAGTTCTCGCCGCGAGCGCCAGGGGCATCTGCGACCTGTGGGGCGAATGGATGCGCCGCGATCCCCTCGCGCTGCTTGACAGCAGAACGCGCACCTGGGTCGAGCCTGCACTGGAGGATCTCGGCCGCGGTTTCCTCATTGGTGACTTTGAGTCGCCCGAGCCGGCGAGGGCGGTAGCGTTTTGACAGCGCGACACTGGCTGGCGGCTCCACATGCGTGCGCATCGGGCGGTGACCGTCATGACGGGTGAAGTCTCGGGGCTTGGCCGGGAGATGCACCGCTGGGCAACGGATCTCTTCCCCATCTGCCGCAGTCTCACCGGCAATGGTGTGAGGGATACACTCGCCTACCTGCAGTCAAAGTTGCCCGGCCTCTCCGTCCACGAAGTTCCCTCCGGAACCCAGGCATTCGACTGGACCGTCCCCGACGAGTGGAACATCAGGGCCGCGTGGATCGAGGGTCCGGATGGCGAGCGCGTCGTCGACTTCGCGAACAACAATCTGCACGTCGTCGGCTACTCGACACCGGTGAATGCGGAAATGTCGCTGGCCGAGCTTCAGCCATATCTCCACTCCATTCCCGAGCAACCGGATGCGATTCCGTATGTGACGTCCTACTATGCGCGCCGGTGGGGATTCTGCATCGCGCAGGGAATGAGGGAAGAGCTTCGCGACGGGCGTTACAAGATTATGATCGACAGCACGCTCGAGCCGGGGTCGCTCACGTACGGCGAGCTGTTGCTTCCCGGCGCCGAGCAGAAAGAAGTTCTGCTCTCGACGTATATCTGCCATCCCTCCCTCGCCAACAATGAGCTGTCCGGTCCCGTTGTGACTGCTGCGCTGGGACGCTGGCTCGCGGGCCGCGACCGCCGTTTCACCTACCGAATACTGTTCGTGCCCGAGACAATTGGCTCGATCGTGTATCTGAGCCGGCATCTCGACGAGATGAAACGAAATACCATCGCCGGGTTCGTCGTCACCTGCGTTGGCGACGATCGCGCCTACTCTTTTCTCCGATCGCGCAATGGTGACACGCTCGCCGACCGGGCAGCCAAACTCGTAATGCGGCATCACGCTCCCGATCACGTCGAGTATTCGTTTCTCGACCGGGGGAGCGATGAGCGCCAGTACTGCAGCCCCGGAGTCGACCTTCCTGTCGTCTCCATCATGCGAACGCGATACAACAGCTATCCCGAGTATCACACGTCGCTGGACGATCTCGCGCTCGTCACCCCGTCAGGTCTGGAGGGGGGATATGCGGCGCTCAAACGCTGCATCGAGCTGTTGGAGCGCAATGTGACTTACCGGGTCACCACACCGTGTGAACCGCAACTGGGAAAACGCGGCCTGTATCCCACGCTCAGTACGCGCGGGGTGGGATATGCGGTACGCTCGATGACGAATGTGCTCGCTTACTCCGACGGTTCGCGCGATCTCGTGGACCTGGCTGAGCTGACGGGCATCAGCCCCGAGGAAGTGGTGGAGATCGCGGGGCGGTTGGCTGATGCCGGCTTGCTCGAGCGAGTCGATGCTTGAGATCGCCTGATCTGTCGGAAGAAATAGTAGCGGAGACAGCGGCGTTGTCCGAGGCGGGCGCGTTGTGGCCGAAGCTGGCCCGTATCGCGCGCTGGCTCGAGCCGCTGTGGGTGACGGCACTGGCGGTAGTGATTGTCGTCCGCGGCATCGAGTGGATTCCTCTCTTGATACAGCTCGCTGGCCGTGGAGGACGTATCGAGACAGCGGAGTGGATGATTTATCTGCTGCTCGGTTTTGTGTTTCCGCTGTTGGTGGTGATAATCGGATGGTTGGCTGTCCGCCGGGTAAACGCGCGCTGGCTGCACCTGTTGTTCGCCGCTCTCGGGATCTTTCTGCTCGTGAAAGGAGCGTTGTTCACTGCGCGATCGGGGCTCGGCGGTACGCTGGCAAATCTGCTGCTTGCACTCTTACTCGCCGGCTCGGCCGTCGCCATCAGTCGTTCGCGCCGAGCAGGACCCGCCCGATTCGAAGCGATTGAGCTTGCGCTCACGGTAGTGCTGCTGGCCTTTGTATGGTCGGCGTGTTTCAGGCTTGCTTCGTGGACATCGGGTGCGGGGTGGATTACGCAATCGCCGCGGACGGCCGTAATCCTCGGCCTCCTCGCTGCCGCCGGCTTGACTGTGTTTGCGGTCAGCCGGACTGCTGACGAACGCGGAGGCGGAGGCAGCCGCTGGAGATTGTCGGCAGCCGATGTTCCGGCGCTTGCAGCATTTCTGTACCTGAGCTTCCGAACGTATCCGATCGCCGAGTTCTATCACTGGAGCTTCTGGGTGGGACCGATAGAGGCGGTGAAGCAGGGCGGGTGGCTGCTGTGGGACGTCCCATCGCAATACGGTTTTCTCAGCATCCTTCTGCCATCGGTGCTCCCCACTCCGAACGCGTGGGCATCGCTGTACTTGGTCCAGGGTTTTCTCTACGCCGTCGTCGCGGCGGCGATGTTCGTGTTACTGAGATCGTTCCGTCGTGGCTGGCCGGCATATCTGCTGGCGTTTGTCGTCACGGCCACGACGCTATTCTTCAGGCCGAGGTCGGAAGAGTTGTTGCTGGCGGCGCAAATGACGCCGGCGGGCGGACCGATGCGTTTTTTCTGGCCGTTCGCGGTGCTCGCCGTCATAACCTGGAAATACAAGGAGCGCGACCGGATTGGATTCCGGCGCTTCGCGTTGACCGGCACGCTTGTCTGGATCGCCGGCGTCGCATGGTCCGCGGAAAGCGCGATCTACTGTACAGCGGCGTGGCTCGCCGCGTACACCGTAGCATTGCTTCAACGTGTAGTCATCGAGCGGCGACGATCGAGAATCGTGTGGCGAAACGTCGCTGCGGCGATTGCATTGCCAGTCCTTGCCGCCCTCTGCTGGGTTGGCACGACGGCTTTAATCTACCGAGTCATGGGTGGCCAGTCGCCCGACTGGATGAGCTACTACGAGTACGCGCTTCTCTTCAGCGGCGGATACAGCGCGCTCACCATCGACCCGGCCGGTCCGGTCTGGTACCTCGTTGCGATTTTCTCAATGATATCCACTGCGGGCATCTACTTCATCCGCACCGACGCACTGCATCCAAGAGTCATTG